>JBIPPG010000065.1:0-10115 GCA_044368545.1 Chitinophagales bacterium
AATACAACAACTCGTGAAAAAATATAATATTAAAGACATTTTTAAAGAACAGGCAGAGCAAATCAATTTGCCTCAGTTTTATTTAAAAGTTCCCGCCAACGACTTATTCGGAAAGAAAGAAGAAGAATTGCCTTTAGAAAAGGAAAATCTTTTAAATGGTTTTGCATTGAGCAAAGCCGACACCAACATCGCTTTTGACAGCATTACAGCAGAACTCTACAAAGTTGACTTAGACGAAACTAAAAAGGAACACACACCAACGTTTGTAAGACTTGACGGAGACGTAAAAGAGAGTGTTATAGCTTATATGTTAGACCCTTCAAGAAAAGACAGCAGAATAAGGAACTTTACAAAACGGTTGATGGATTTAATTGGTAATATGTTTCCAATTCCCGACAAGGAAATTGAAAAATATATAAACAGAATATTAGAAGATTTCAAAGACGAGCAATTTGGAGACCTAGCAGCGAACGAATACACTTATAAAGATAAAATCAAGTATAAGATTATAGCCCTTTCAGAGCAATTTGCAGAGAAGAAATTCAAAGACTTTTTAGACACCGACAAAGTGTTTATGAAACCATCTTTCACCTTAGCAAAAAGTATTTCACCAAGCGACACTGCAAAAGACATTACAAAATCGCTTTACGAAAAAGAAGGAGGTATGAATGGTTTTGAAGAACGTGTAATAAATGAAGTTGGCAATATGCCAAACATTGCTTTCTGGACAAGAAACATCGAAAGAAAAGGATTTAAAATAAATGGTTTTATAAATCATTATCCCGACTTCATTATTCAGACAAAAAGCGGTAAGACAGTTTTATTAGAAACCAAAGGCGACCATTTAGATGCTGAACAAAAAATAAGACTTGGAAACCAATGGGCAAACAAAGCGGGAAACAATTACCGTTACTTCATGGTTTATGAAAGACGGACAGTTGACGGCGCATATAAATTGGAAGACTTTTTAAATATTATAAAAGAAATCTAAATTCCTCTACGCATGATGATACGGAATGCCTTTCATTATAGTATAGGCTCTATAAATTTGCTCTAAAAAAATAGGACGTATAATTTGGTGCGAAAATGTCATATCCGACAAAGACAACTTGCCATCGGCTCGTTCATATATTTTTTGTGAAAATCCATACGCGCCACCTACCAAAAAAACTATGGTTTTTACACTCGTATCTTGCTTGTTTTGTATAAACTGAGCAAATTGTTCACTGGTGTATTTCTTGCCTTTATCGTCCAGAAGTATTACAAGGTCCGATTTATCTATATATTTTTCAAAAGCTTCCCCTTCCAATTGCTTCATTGTTTCTATATGATCTACGGTCTTTTTCATCACTATTTCTACCCATTCAATTGGTACAAAATGCTTGATTTTATTTGTAAAATAATCTATACTTTCTTTTGTAAAATCAGGGAAACTTTTCCCAATAAGCAGCACTTTTATTTTCATAAATTATGCATGATCATGGAAGAAATGAATAAATAAATAAAATAATCCTATAGCTATCATCAATGCACCACTAAAGATATGAGGATTGAACCAATTGCTGACATTTGAAAGCCAATGATTGGCTTTGGCACGAAACAAATATACAACCATGTATAATACCAAAAAAATAGCAATAACGCCCAACATATATGAAAAGACATAAAAAAATATGTTCTTAAAACTATCGGTACTCAACGAAATAAATATAGGCGACAAAACGGATGGACATGGCGTAAGTCCAGCCAAAAAGCCCAGCCAAATCTTTTCTTTATGCGATTTTTTTTCTTGATGTTTCGTTTGTGTATCATGACAACTGCATCCTAGATAATCATCATTTTTCTTTGATTTTTTTACTAATAAAAACAATCCGTAGCAAATAATCATGATAGAAGATCCCACTTGGAGCCATTCGATATGTTCAAAATTTGGTAATTTGAAAAACAAAATCGATACCGCCAATACCAACGAAAAATGGGTAATCAAAAGACTGGCAAGCATCATCAATCCATCGGAAAACTTCTTTGACTGCGAAGTATGTAAAGCTACTATAGACTTACCATGCCCAGGCTCTAACGAGTGTAATGCGCCTAAAACAAAGGATGAGCTATAACTAAGAAGATTTGATATCATTGAAAAAATCGGATAATGAATTAGTATAACAAAAAAAAAACCATTTTTGTTTTACCAAATTCAAAAAAAACTATAAAATATGTTTTTCGGCATGGTAACTGCTTCGTACCATTGGACCACTTTCTACAAACATAAAGCCTTTTTCCAATGCAATAAGTCTATATTTTTCAAAATCTACGGGAGTTACATACCGTTGAACTTCCAAATGATTTCGTGTAGGCTGAAGATATTGTCCTAGCGTAATGATGTCCACTTTCGCTTCTCGCAATTTATCCATAGCCTCATACAATTCTTCTTCCGTTTCGCCCAATCCTAGCATAATGCCCGATTTTGTTCTACGGATACCTTTTTCTTTCAAATATTTCAGTACAAACAAACTTCTATCAAATTGTGCTTGAATACGCACTTTTCGGCTCAAACGCTCTACCGTTTCCAAATTATGCGATACTACCTCGGGCGACACATCTACAATCTTGTCAAGGATAGCTGTATCTCCCTTAAAATCGGGGATTAACGTCTCCATTGTAACCCCAGGCGCTTGCTTTCGTATAGCACGAACCGTAGCGGCCCATATTCCCACACCGCCATCTATGAGGTCGTCTCTGTCTACACTCGTAATGACGATATGTTTTGCGCCCATTTTTTTTACAGATTGTGCCACTCTGGCTGGCTCAAAAATATCAACATCTTCGGGCTTGCCTGTTTCTACATTGCAGAATTGACAAGAACGTGTGCACACATTTCCCAAAATCATAATGGTAGCCGTACCTGCGCCCCAGCATTCTTCTTTATTGGGGCATCTACCACTTTCACATATCGTATGAAGTCTATTCTCTTGAATATTCTTATTGAGTTCGCTAAAATTATTTCCAGAAGGCAATTTTATCTTGAGCCAATCTGGTTTTCGTACACGTTCTTTGGTAGGATTCATAACTGCAAAAATAAACAAAATAGTTTTAACCAAGAATGGATTTATTCATTATCAAGGAATAATAAACCTAGAACAATGATATAATGAAATGTGAAAATAGAGCTATTAATTTAAGAAACAAATAAACCATTCCTACAATAAAGAGCAATAAAAACAATAACAACCCTATTATAATTCCGATGCCGCTTCCTTTGTGTTTTCCTTCAAAATAATGCGCTTCTATGAGCTTATAATTGCGTTCATTGGCTTTGATTACAAAATCCCCTATTTGACCTAGCACAGGAATTTCTCCCACCAAAAAATCAATAAAAATATTGCGAAGCATTAGAATAATTACTTTTCCTTCTGCACCCAATTGAATTGATAACAAAATAAAGATAAATCCAGTAATAAATCCAGCAAATGACCCTACAAAAGGAATCAAACTCAAGATAGGATCTATCCCAAATTTAAAATTAAAAAAAGGTAATGTAAACTGGCCATCCAAGAGTTTGGCATAAGCCTTTAAAAAACGAAATTTATGTTCTTTTTCAGAGATATTCATAGGGAATAATTATTAGCTTCCCATAGCACGTTGTAGCTTCACCACTTGGTTTTCCCACCACATTTTTTGATCTTCTATCTCATTAGCATCTGCAAAATCGGTAATAATAAGAACCGTATCGCCACTAATTTCATTTTGCTGAATAGCAAATTCAAAAAACTCATCGTTTTCACTATTTTCCCATTGATATGCTACCAATTCTTCTTCGATATCATCTATAAGAGTTGCATTCTCTTTATAGCCTTTCCACATAAAGGTGTATTCATCGCCCTTATTGTCACAACGCTCACAAAACCATTGAGATAGATGCGTAGGCAACTTTACAAAATCATAAAGAATTCGTGGAGACGTTTTAATAATGTAGTCTATTTCAAAAATTTCCTTTGCCATCTTCTATTTCAATTAATTTTTATACAATTTGAACTGCAATTATAAACTTTTCTAATTGACTGCAATACTTTTTTTTTTAATTTAGCTAAAATGTGGACAAAAAGTTAAAATCAAGGCTTTTTTTTGCTGTCTTCATCTTTATCATCATCATTATCCAATCTTCTAATTTTTTCGGGTACTAAAAACGAAGAGGGGAAATGTCTACCCAATAATTTCAAGTCATTTCTAGCACTTTCTGGATTGGGATAATCGCCAACTCGCACTTTATAATAAGGCTGTTGATAAACGGTATAGCATCGAATCGAAGGAAATTTATTATAAAAATCCGATTTTACTTTCATCGCTTCTTCCCTGCTATTTCCATTAAAAATTTGAATTCGATAACCTTCTGCAAATGGACTTTTTTTAATAATTTTTTTGTGCGAACCGATAAGACTTCCAATATTGGAATGATCTATAATAGAGGATTCTACGTCATTGTTTTTGACAGTATCATTCTGCTGTGCAGTACCATTTATAGTTGAGAAAGCTATAAAAAAGAATAAGATATATTTCATAATGTAGTAGTCTTTTAGGGTGCCAATCTTTTTATTATCCAATTTTCGCCTTGTTTTTTATAAATAATTCTATCGTGGAGTCTACCAGGTTGTCCCTGCCAAAACTCAATTTCTATGGGATGTACATAATAGCCTCCCCAATTTTCTGGGCATTTGGCACTAGAAGGATTATTGATGATATTTTCTAAATTATTCACTAATTGCTCCAATTCAATTTCTTGACTTTGGGGTGACGCAATAGCCGAGAACTGACTATTTTCGGGTCTTGAAGAGAAATAGGTTTCGGCTTTTTCTCTACTTCCTTTGGTTACAGTACCTTTTATTCTTACTTGTCTCTGGCATTTTTCCCAATAAAAAAGAAGACTGGCATTTGGATTTTCTGCCAAATCCATTCCTTTAGCACTTGCATAATTTGTATAAAATAAAAATGCGTTATTCTCTATTTCTTTTAGCAATACCATTCGTGTTTCGGGCATCATATCTTTGCCGCAAGTAGCTATAGACATAGCATTGGGTTCATCCACGCCTTCTTTATGCGCTTCTTCAAACCATTTCTGGAATTGTGCAAATGGACAAGATGCTACAGCCTCTTCTGATAATTTATATTTGTCGTATTCTTTTCGCCAATCAGAAAGATTCATATTATATCATTTTGATTGTAAGCCATTTCTCTACACGGCTTCTTTTGGAAGTATAGAGTTCAAATTTGATTCTTACATAGCCATTGATAGGTGGATATTTTGTAAGCGTTAAAACATCCGAAATTTTTTGAACATTGTATCTTCTATCAAACAAAAAGGTTTTGAAATATTTCAAAGAATCTTCATTGTTTCCAATATTGGTAGAATCTACGATGTATTTTACTCTTACCGAATCGATTATTGTATCGGTAGTAAATGTAGCGGCGAAGTTTATAGGTGTATTGGTTTTGGCTTCTGTAGGATTTTTACTAGGAAGTGTAATCATAATAGGAGTCAAAAAACCTTCCAATTCTTGCTCGTCTTTGCCACAGGCTACTATCAGAGCTATAGATAATAAAGCCAACACCTTAATCTTTGAAAATCCTTTCATATAGGTCAAATTTATTTTTTACAAATTTAAATCATTTTTTTAAAAAGTTGGGCAAAATTGTTTGCCACTCAAACTTACTTCGGTTTCATCGCCAAAAATATAGCCAAATGACAACTCAAACGCTCCTTGTGTTTTATTAGCATTCGTCAATCCCGATACGGTAAAATCATAGCTAGCCGAAACCCGATATTTTTGATATTCTACTCCTGCTTGAAGGATAAACGCATCTTGGATTCGATACCTCAAACCTCCTACTACATTCAAATATTCATTGATATTTTTCTTTACAATCATACTTACATTGGTTTGAGTAGCTGGACCTTGTTTCATATAGACAATAGAAGGTGCTATTACCATAGTCTCATCTACAAAAAACTCAGTACCTGCTTGTAATACATACCTTTTGTATACGCTACTGCTTGAATTTTCATAAAAAAACTGATTGGGACTATTGAGATTGTATATCGCAAAACCCATTTGATAGCCAAAACCATCGTTCACTTTTTGTTGCCAAATCAATCCTATATTAAAATTTGCTTGTATTTGTGCTCTTCCATCCAAATAACTTTCAAAGCTAGGGACATTTGGATCAAATTCAAACTCCGAAACTTGATTTCCAAAAATTAAATCATACGAAAAAAGTCTTTTGGAAGTAATACCTCCTTGAATACCCGCCGATAAAAAAGACGAACCATAGCGATCCAACGCCAGTTTATAGGATGTAGCAATGCTTACATCATGTGTAGAAAGTGTCCCTTCCCCTGCATGATCGCCATTAAAAAGCACACCTACCGACCACGTATTATCGCCCGTATTTTCTTGAAAAATTTTAGTATCAAATGCCGCTCCATACGAGTTGTATACCCCCGTAACCGGTGTATTGGCTATTGCAATATTTTGATTCCTAAAAATTGCAACCGCACGTGAGGTTCCATTAAAATTTCCTGTATTAGCAGGATTGAAAAACAAACCAAAATTTGCTATCTGAGAATAATGAACGTCTTGAGCTCCTAATTTACTAGAAATTAAAAGCAATAAAAATAGACGCATTATTCTTTTTCTGATCATACAATACGATTAAAAACTACTTTTCCAAGTAACATATTCAGGATCAGAATAAGGAATTTTTGAACTGTAGCATCCACTCGTTTTAGCTGCTTCGGATTTTATATTAGCTACTCTATTATCTGGATTGGGGTGTGTACTCAATATTTCGGGTACGCCCGGTGAATTTCCATTATCTATTAGTTTTTGAAAAAACCAATAAGCGCCATCGCTTTGATACTTTGTAGGGCACAAGTATTTGACAGAGCTAGCATCTGCTTCGCTCTCATTATCTCTACTATAGTTCAATGTCCCAATTTTTGTAAACATACCTGCCAATTGAGCAATATCATTGCCCGAAGTACCTGCAAGAATACTCAATAGCAAATCAATCCCCATTTGAGTAGTCAATTGTTTGCCACTATGTCTCAAATCGGCATGGGCTATTTCATGTCCCATAACACCCGCTAGCGCAGAACCATTATCTAGATATTTGATCAATCCTGTATAAAAATAGATATATCCGCCAGGAGTACAAAATGCATTCAAGGTATTGTCATTGATAATACGAACTTCCCAAGCAAAATCGTTTTTATATTTTACTTGTCCTGAATTTAAAATAGCATTTTTTACACTTTCAATATATGCATGTCTAGGATCCCCTGGGCCTATAATTCTTCCAGCATATTGTTTTTCAATCTCTGCTTTGGACTGCAACCCTAGCTGTCTTTCTTGTTCCAGCGTAAGCAAATTTATTTTACCACAACTAGTTAAAAATAAAAAAAAGCTGAGTATAATAAAAAAAGTGTTTTTATTCTTCAATGACATTTGTTAATAGTTTAAATTGGGTTTATAGAATTAATTAACGCAAAAATAGCGTATTTATGATGTTTAATAGAATAATATTTTTGTAAATTTGCAATTTATAACATTTATGTCGCAAGATAAATCCTATAACATACATTTTACAAGTAATACCCAACTTTTGTTTAACACAAAATTTGAATCATTTGTAAATGAACATATAGAAAAGAAAACTACTATTTGCTATTTTATAGATGAAAATGTGTGGAGCCTTCATCCTTCCAAGTTTTCAAATATTGAAAAAAAAATATTAATAGCAGGAAACGAGAATTCAAAGAATTTTAATAATTTAGAACACTACCTCCAGCAATTACTTACATTAAATGTAGATAAAAATTACATCTTGATAGGCGTGGGCGGTGGCATTGTATCGGATATTGTGGGGTTTGTGGGTTCGTGCTATAAGAGAGGCCTAACATTTGGATTTTTTCCAACAACTGTTTTGAGTGGCGTAGATGCTGCTGTAGGTGGCAAAAATGGTTTTAATTTTGGAACAATAAAAAATGTAATAGGTACTGTATCGCAGCCTAGCTTTATCGCCTATGATTTATCGTTTTTGAAATCCTTGCAAAAAGAAGATTATTATGATGGATTTGCCGAAATTATCAAATATGGATTTATTAAATCTCCCCAAATATTAGAATTATTAAAAAATCAATCTTTTGATTTTGAAAATATTGACAATGAAAATCTACAAAAATTATTTGAACTATGTATAGATATCAAATGTGATGTCATACAGTCCGATCCATTTGACGAAGGATCCCGAAAAATATTAAATTTTGGACATACGTTGGGTCATGCTATAGAATCCATAACATATATCTCTCATGGAAAAGCAGTAGCCATTGGTATGGTTTTTGCTTGTTTTGTTTCCGAAAAATTGAACCATTCACATTCATTTCTCACAGAAATTAAGCCTATTTTAGAACAGTTCCACCTTCCTATATCTATTCCAATAGACCCAAAATTGGTAATTGAAAAGATGAATCATGACAAGAAAAAAAACAATACTTCCATTGATTTTATCACAATAAAAGAAATAGGAACCGCTGAAATTCAATCATTGCCTATTGCTCAAATAGAACTATATCTCAACGAATTTTTGTATGCAAAAGACAATTAATTTTGTAGATAAAATAGAAGGACAGCTGACAGCACCTCCTTCCAAGAGCCATTCACAACGACTTCTGGCAGGCATGCTACTGGCAAAAGGGAAGAGCTATTTGCACAACTTTGGGCACTCCGACGATGAAATAGCGGCATTAAATATTTTAAAAACTTGTGGTGCTTCGCTTAATTTTATTTCAGAAAATAGTCTTGAAATTATTTCAAATGGCGTTCCAGACAATAAACTTCATATTCGTTGCGGCGAAAGTGGACTCAGTTGCAGAATGTTTACGGCCATAATGGCTTCAAAACATTCAGAATCGATTATTGAAGGCAAGGGAAGTATTATGAATCGTAATATGATGTTTTTTGATGAAGTTTTTCAAAAACTCAATATTCCATTTCAATCAAATAATGGAAAATTACCATTTAAAATTTCGGGGCCTCTTTTTCCCAAAGACATAGAAATAGATTCTACCGAAAGTTCCCAATACATCACAGGATTGCTTTATTTATATGCCTTGGCGGAACATAACCAACCTCATACCATTTCGCTAAAAAACAATGTAAGTAAACCCTATTTAGACCTTACCGTTGATACATTGTCTCATTTTGGTATAAAAATAATTGAAAAAGATAATTCATATACATTTCCAAGTACTCAAAAATTCTTACCCATTGGTGCTACCGTAGAAGGAGACTGGAGTAGCGCAGCTTATTTTTTGGTAGCTGGAGCGTTGTATGGAACAGTCACTTTGTATGGACTTCAGATGGATTCTAAGCAGGCCGATCGAAAAATTATTGAAGTTTTGCACAAATGTGGCACAAATGTAACCTTTTCAGACAATTCTATTACCATTTTGAAAGGAAAATTAAAGGGTTTTGAATTTGATGCTACGGATTGCCCCGATTTATTCCCTATTCTAGCGGTTTTGGCACTACGATGCGAAGGAATCACAATGTTAAAAGGTGTTAAAAGATTGTACAACAAAGAAAGTGATCGTGCTCAAGCTATTTTCAACGAAATCAACAACTTAGGTGGTATATGCACAATTAACGAAGACATTATGACCATAAAGGGTGGTGGAAATTTTAACAAATTTTTTTTAAAAAACTATAAAGATCATAGAATTGTAATGGCTTTTTCTATATTTGCGCTCGGAAATCAGGATGGTGCTATTATTGAAGACATTTCTGTAGTATCAAAATCCTATCCAAAATTTTTTAAAGATTTGTATAATTTAATAAAATATAATGGCTATGAGGCTTTGTTTAGTGATTTATGAGAAAAAGTTAGATGCTTTATTGAGAAATATTGATCCCCATACGCTAACAGAAGTACGTTTAGATTTTTCAAACTTTACGGATGATGAAATAGGTATCATTTTTAGATATTCAAAAAATCTAGTGGCTACTTTTAGAGAAAATAATAGAACCTCATTGGAACATCGAGTTCAAGCGTTGAAAACA
>JBIPPG010000345.1:0-2833 GCA_044368545.1 Chitinophagales bacterium
CTTGTTATTACGGTATTTACCACTCTAAACTTACAAAATAGTTTGGACTATTTTATAAGTAAGATTGGTATTATCTAATGGAACGCAATTTGCTCAAAAACTCTGGCGTTACGCCAATGTAAGAGGCTATATGTTTTAGTGGTACATCATTTACAATAGTTGGATACATTTTGCAGAATTTCTCATAACGCTCTTTGGCTGGCGTTTGCATCAAATCTACGATACGTTTTCGGGAATGTATGATATTGTATTCGCATAATATTCTAAAAAAACGTTCCATTTTTGGATGTTCTTCTAGCATTTTTTCTCTATTTTCCTTTGTAAGTTTTAGGAATGTAGTGTCTTTGACGCTTTCTATAAAATACTCCGATGGATTGCCCGTCAGGAAGCTATATAAGTCCGAAAGCCACCAATCTTCGGATGCAAACTGTATGATATGTTCTACGCCATTTTCATCTAAGCTATACATTTTCAAGCAGCCTGAACTTACAAAAAGTGTAAAATCAGAAACATCCCCTTTTTCTAATAAGGTAATTTTTTTTGAAACTTTATTTTGTTCAAAATAAGTTGTGATTTCAGTTGCTTCTTTGTCAGATAAATCTATATATTTTCTGATGTTCTTGATTAATAGCTCCATAATTTTTAAATTTACATTCCTTCTAATTGATTTTCTTTGGGTTCGGGTTTTTCTAGTTTTGGGTTTTTCTTGGTATTGCTTGGATCTTTTCCAAAATTATATCTAAATCCTAATGTGATAACTCGAGTTTCTCTTTTTCTTCTGAAATTACTAGTGAAATCAGTATCAGCCACTTCTATCATAAATTTGGTGTCGTCGAATAAATCCGTAACTCCTAATGTCAATAATCCTCTTTGATTAAGTACTTTTTTTCGTAGGGTCAAATCTACATTACTTACAAATTGAATCTCGCCTTGCGGTGTATTCATAGGTGATTTATAAAAACCTATTGCTTGAAAATCTATATCCCACGGCAATTTTACATTCATAACACCTCTTGTTTGCAAATTCCAATAGCTATTTTCATATAGATTATTTCCATTTTGATAACGCAGAATATTATATGACAAATTGCTATTAAATGAAAAATTCACAATTTTATTAGGCTTATAATTCAAGATAAATTCCCAGCCGTTGTAGAAGATATTACCAATATTATCAATATAAACTCTCGTTACGCCTGTACTATCTGCTGTTAAAAATCGGGTAATGGCATTTTCCGAACGCTTGTGATATATACTCGAATTAAAGCTTAGTTTTTTGCTCAACTCACTGCCCGTAGCTATTTCAAATGAATGCACCAACTCGGGTTTCAATTCTGGATTTCCATATCGTTGGCTTTGAGGATCGCCCACGTCTTGTAGTGGATTGAGCATACCAGGTCCAGGCCTATTAATTCTCAATGCATACGAAGCGCTAATATTGCTTTTTTCATTCAATTTATAGTTGAAAATAGCTGAAGGAAAAGCATTGAAGTAATTGTAATTATACAATGATACCGAATCAAAATTGGTGCTTTTTGTATTGGTTTGCTCCATTCTTAGTCCCATTTTACTGCTCAGTCTATTACTCCATTGGCTAGAAACTACTCCGTAGAGGCTAAAAACGTTTTCGGAAAATCTAAAATCATTTGTCAACGAAGTCGTTGTAACCCATTCATTATTTTCCAAGGTTTTGTATAAATTGGTAAATCGAAATTCTCTATTTGAACCTCTCAATCCTGTTTCCAAATCCAATAATTTGGAATAAGGCATACGAAAATCGGCTTGTACGATATTTGTAATTCTCGTTTGAAGATTTTCTATAGTATTTCTATCAATTTGAGCGCTAGAAGCAAAATTTTGCGTGTTATAAACATTGGAATAATCCGCAAATTTATCATTGTTGTTCCCATTGATACTGTACTCAATCGAAAGCGTATTGCCCGAAGTTGGATTTTTCAGATTATAGGAAAGTGTAGCGTCAAAAACCAAATTTTCGTCATTTTCCCAAGCTTTTCTATCCCAAACATCATTTTTTACCTTCAATTCATTCAATATTTCATTGTATTTGGTTTCATATCTATTCTCCCACGATTTGGCTATACTCCCTGTAAAAGCAATAGATTGATTCGCATTGATTTGATATTCGGCCCCCAGTCGGAAAAAATGATTGGGTTTGTAGGTCATTCCATCCGTTGATTGATTGAAATAATTTTTTATGCCATTATTATCATAGCTTCTAATAGCATAGCCATCTACATAGCGCTCTTCGTATCTGAAATTATAAGCAGTACTGAATGAAAATTTATTCATTTGGAAATTATATCCTAGCTGCGCATTGTATTTTTCTCTACTCCCTGCACTTACCGCCACAAAACCACTATTGAGCTGCGAATACGCCTTTTTCAATACAATATTCACTACCCCAGCCGAACCTTCCGAATTGGTTTTAGCCGTAGGATTGGATATGACTTCTATTTTTTCGATAGCCGATGCAGGAATTTGACTCAAATTCTCGCCTGTCATCGACGAAATTTTCCCATTGATGAGCACCGTAATATTATCATCGCCTCTAAAGCTCAGCGAATTTCCCTCGCCTCCCATATTCAAAGAAGGAATATTGCCTATAACCTCCGCTGCCGAAGCATTTTGAGAATTTAATAATTGAGTAGGACTGTATTCTTTTTTCTCAATATTGGACGCTTTGGTAGATTTATTGGCGGAAATAATGACATCGCTCACTACCTGCTTATTTTCCGAAATGAAAATCGTCTTGAGATTTACCGTATTGTCTTTTACTATTATATCCTTGATTTCTTTGGATTGAAAACCAATA
>JBIPPG010000346.1:0-2823 GCA_044368545.1 Chitinophagales bacterium
CTAAGATGGATACCCTTTGTAATTCCCGAGGTTTTGCATATTGATTATAGATTTTTGCCATTAATTTTATTTTTAGGCCTAATTTGGATAATTAGAATCAAAGACAAGGTTCAAAAATTTGATGCACTATATTATATCACTTATTTATTGCCCTATTTTTTACTTTTTCTAATCTTGAAGTTTCAAAAAGATGAATTTGCATTATCGGCAGAGCTATTAATAGTCTTTTATTACTTCATATTCATTCTATCCCTAAAAAGCAGAAAAATCTATATCGTTGCATTTGGAATATCTTTATGCCTCTTATCTCGATATACCATTTTATATTGGCTGCTGTTTTATTTTTTATTTTATGCAAAAGAGTATGGAAATAGAAATTTTTTAAAACTAATGGGGTTAATTTGTCTGTTTTTTGGAATGGCTATGGGACCTTTTTTTATAATTGATTTTAAAGCCTCATTTTTGGAAGGAGTGAAATATTACGAGGAAAGCGCAAGAGGCGTATGGAATGTTCAGTATTGGCAAGAAGCTAATGATATCCCTCATCATCTAGGCAAGGGAATGAATTTCTCGATTTGGGCTTATAAAGCCTTCTATCCTAATATAAATGCAGCCTTTTATTTTCAAAAATATTTGCAACTTGCTTTATTGTTCCTTTTGATAATTGCTTTTGCGGTTATAAAAGTGAAAAAAGAAAATCAATTCTTTTATCTTTTGATTTCAATAAAAATCTACTTACTTGTATTTTATCAATTTTTTTATGCCCCATTTAGCTATTTACTATTTCTGCCATTGTTCATCACATTTTTGATGTATTATTATTTGTTTGTAGACAAAAAAATGAGTTAGAAGTACATTTACTAATAAGGTCTTTAATATTGGCGATGTAAGATTGTTTTTAATGCAATTTTGAAAAAAGAAATTGCAATAAAAAATCTATAGAAATGAATCTTCAGGCGAGACGCTTTAAATGAAGTCACTTGTTTAAGAATCCGTTATAAACGGAGCGAGACGCGAACAAAGTTGGGAGCTTTTAATGAGCAAAATAATTAAGAAATTGAGTTAATTACATATAATATTTGCAAAATTACTATTAAATGACCTAATTTAAAAAAAATGAAAGAAACAAGAAATATTGGTGAAAAAGTAATTGTTCGAGCTTATTCAGCTGGAGTTTTTTTTGGAACGTTAATTGAAAAAAATGGCGATGAGGTAACATTATCAAATGCAAGAAAACTTTATCAATGGGATGGTGCTGCTGCTGTTGAGCAATTAGCTTTAAATGGCACTTCAAAACCAGAAAACTGTAAATTTACGGTTACAGTTGAAGAGATTACAATAATGCAAGTAAGTCAGATAATCCCATGTACAGAGGATTCTATTATTTCACTAGAAAGTGTTGAGGAATGGAAAAAATAGCAGAATTTTTAAAAATCAATACAATTGGTGGCATTATCAATGGTTTTGGTAAGGGATTTGGTAATAGTGTTGGCTTTGGATATGCCTCTGGCAGAGATAGGGATGGCAAAGGGAATAGCGTGGGTTCTGGTTCTGATGATGGTTCTGGTTCTATTTCTAGCGAAGGCTCTGGCGAAGGCTCTAGCTATGGCTTAAAATCAATAAACAATCGCCAAATCTACATAATAGATGGCGTAAAAACTATAATCTATTCAATAAGAAATAATATCGCAAAAGGTGCTATAGTTAATAACGACTTAACGCTTTCGCCTTGCTACATAGTTAAGCAAGAAAATAAATTTGCACACGGCAAAACTTTAAAAGAAGCCCAAATATCGCTTTTAGAAAAACTTTTAATTTCAAAGCCAATTGATATAAGATTAGAAGAATTTAAAAACTCGTTCCCCGAAATAGACGGAAAATACAACGCTAAAGATTTATACGATTGGCATTATTTATTGACTGGGTCTTGTAAAATGGGTAGAGATTCATTCGTTAAGGACAATTCAATAGATTTAAGCAAAAAGTATTCAGTGCGTGAATTTATTGACTATACAATAGATTCGTATAAAGGCGATATTATTAAGCAACATGAAAAAATGTATTAATTATTTCAACCCGCTCGTTCGTATCCTTCGAGTGTATATGTTACAAAGATTTTAACTAATTTAATTTTTAAAAAAGAAATTTTAAGCTAAAAGCTTTATCGGAAGTATTTCATAGCAGATTCCGTTATAAACAGAGCAAGAAAAGAGCAAAGACTAAGTTCAAAAATTTGTACTTTTATTAATTTTTTCTATTTATATTAAATCTAAAGTTTCGTTGAAATTTATAAAACTACTAATGTGAGATTTCATCTTCATTATTATTTAATTCTAAACTATTATTAAATTGCCCAAAGATATTATAATCAAATCTTGAAATTAATACAATTTCTGAAAAAGGTATTATTACTCCTAATTTACGATCTAAAGTTGCCGTTTCATTATATTGTGAGGCATTTTCTATGACATCAGTGTAATCAATTGTAATTATAAGTTTTTGTGTTTCTTTTTCTCTATATCCGCTTAAAGAAGGAATAATTATTATATGAGTGTTTTCTATAGGTTCTGAAAGTTTAGTGATTTGACCAATGTAAACTTTATTACTTTTAATAGTTACCATTAAAAGCTTATCAAGATCATTTGTTTCACCTAAAGTATTCCAAATTAATTTTTCATATTCATTTCCCCATTTATTTATTGTATAGTCAAATGAAAATTCTTTTTTAAAATATTTAAATTTATTCAATATGATAGCTAATGGATATGCAATAAAAAAAACGATTAGTGATTGTTTAAAACCAGGTAAATTAAAATGAATTAT
>JBIPPG010000066.1:0-10005 GCA_044368545.1 Chitinophagales bacterium
AAGAATCCACACGATTTTCATTTGCTCCAGACCAGCGCACCGCAGGCATCTCTCCTTATGGAATAGCCGAAACGATGAGCCTCAGCGGAGCACGTTCTTTTTATGGCAGTACCAAGCTGGCTTCAGAGCTTTTTATTCAAGAGTATACCGCTTTTTATGGACTCCGAGCATCAATTATTCGATTTGGAGTTATTGCAGGTCCCAAACAAATGGGCAAAACCGACCAAGGTGTTGTGACTCTTTGGATGGCAAAGCATTTCTGGAATCAATCGCTCAAATATATAGGCTATGGTGGCACAGGAAAGCAGGTGCGCGATATATTGCATATCCAAGATGTATTGGAATTGATAGATATACAGATACATCAGTTAGAAAAATTTGAAGGAAAAATCTATAATGCAGGAGGTGGAATGGAGCATAGTGCTTCGCTACAAGAAATGACTCGTATCTGCGAAACCATTACAGGTCATAAAATCCCAATAGAATCAGACCCTGTGAATCGTCCCGCCGACCTCAGAATGTTTATAGCCGATAGTAGAAAGATAGAACAAGAAATAGGCTGGAAACCCAAAAAAACAGTTCAAAACGTCTTTGAAGATGTCTTTGAATGGATCAAAAAGAACGAACAACAACTAAAAAACATATTAAAATAATGATGCAAAAATTTTTTAATTACATAAATCTAATATTAGGTACTTCAATAGTAAAAAAAATTATAGAGAATAAGTATTATAGTGTTTTCTTTCTATTCTTTTTTACCGTTTTTTTTAGTTTTCCATCATATGACGTAGCCTTGTATACCAATGAAATGAAAGGAACTTGGGATGCTATTTTTCTTCAAGCAAAAGAACCTTTTGTAAATCACAATCACTTATACAGTATTGGCTCCCATGCAGAAAAATTAGCTTTTAGGTTTGTGCCTGCACTTTTTTTAAAATTTTTGGGAATCAAAACAATTCAAGGGGCTTTTATTTTTCAATTGTTTACGCTTCTTTTTGAATGTTATTGTATTGTTACATTGAGTAGGAAATATTTTAGATCACAGTTTGCTTTTTTGTTCGGGCTATGTGTATCTCTAACGGTTTGTGGACACGTTTATGCCTCCGATTACAGAGGTATATTTGATACATTGGCTATCTCGTTTCTGCTTTTTGGGATGATTCACATGGAATCTATTTTTCTTCCCATAATTTTGCTTTTTGGATATTATACAGACGAAAGAGCTCTCGTAGCTTCTGCTTCTATTCCGTTTTTTTACTTTGTTGTATCCAAAAAAGAAATAAGTATTCAAAATATCATAAAGTCCAAAACCGTATTGCTTTATGTAGTGTCTATTATTTTGTATGCAATCATTAGATTTTGGCTAAAGGTTCAATTTGGGTTAGAAATTGGTAATGGTAGATTAGATTATTTTTATGAACAAATTTCAAGATTTCCGTATTCTGTTCTTATAGGATTTGAAGGATTCATAATTTTGTTGTATTACTTTTTTAGAAACAATCAAATAAAAACCTTGTATAAAATATTATATTTATTAGGTGTATTACCTGTTATTCTAGTAGCATTAACTGTTTTAGATATAAATAGAAGTATGTCTTATTTATTGCCATACCTTTTTGTTTTGTTTTATTTTTTTTACAAAAATACAAGCCCCTACACGGTCTTTAAGACACTTATCATTATCTTCTTTTTAAATATGATTTATGATGATTTTTATCCATTCATTTTACAAGTATATAGAATGAAATTTATAACAAAATTAATTTAGAATTAAATATGAACATCGCATTAATTACAGGCTCTTCGGGTTTAATCGGGGGCGAATCTGTAGAATTTTTTAGCAAGAAATTTGACAAAGTCATAGGAATAGATAATAATCTTCGCTCCTATTTTTTTGGAGAAGGGGGAAGTACCGAATGGAATAGAAACCGAATCCAAGAATCCAATCCCAATTTTGAATCGAGAGCGATAGATATACGAAATATCGAAGAGCTATCAAAAGTATTCGTAGAATATGGCAAAGACATCAAACTCATTGTGCATACCGCAGCTCAACCTAGTCATGACTGGGCAGCCAAAGAGCCTTTGACCGATTTTGGCGTCAATGCAGTGGGTACGCTCAATATGCTTGAACTGACAAGACTCTATTGCCCAGAGGCGGTGTTTATTTTTACGAGTACCAACAAAGTATACGGCGATACCCCCAATTTTTTGCCGCTAATCGAACTCGAAAATCGCTGGGAAATAGACGAGGCACATCCTTATTTTGCTTATGGAATAGATGAGGCTATGAGTATAGACCAGAGCAAACATTCTGTTTTTGGTGCTAGCAAAGTAGCTGCCGATGTGATGGTACAGGAATATGGAAAATATTTTGGGATGAAGACCGCCGTATTTAGAGGAGGATGTCTTACGGGACCCAATCATTCGGGCGCGCAGCTGCATGGATTTTTAGCTTATTTGATGAAATGCGCCATTACAGGAGATCATTATACGATATTTGGCTACAAAGGCAAACAAGTCCGCGACAATATACACAGCTATGACCTTGTAAATATGTTTTGGCATTTTTATCAAAATCCAAGACCCGGCGAAGTATACAATGCAGGCGGAGGACGTCATTCCAATTGTTCTATGAAAGAAGCCATTGTATTGTGCGAAAAAGTAAGTGGCAATAAGATGAACTATTCTTATGCCGACGACAACCGAATAGGAGACCACATCTGGTATATCAGTGATGTGAACAAGTTTAAGGCACACTATCCTACTTGGAACTGGACGTATAATTTGGAAGAAACCCTTGTAGAAATGCATCAATCCATGCTTAATAGAAAGTAAAATGAGTTTTAGAGTAAAAATAGTTCAAAAATTAATTCATTGGAATGAAAATCTGTTTTTTTATCCCAAATTAAAAAGATTTTACCAAAATCTAAATGTTTCCCAAAATCCAATAATATTTGATGTAGGGGTTAACAAGGGACAAAGTATTGATTTCTTTTCTATGATATATCCAAATGCTATTTTTTATGGCTTTGAACCCAATAAAAAACTCTACAATTTTTTGGTAGACAAGTACAAAGATAACCAAAAGGTAAAGCTGTATAATCTAGGTGTCAGCAACCAAAATGGCACGTTGTTGTTTCAAGAAAATATTATGGATGAAACTTCCTCGTTTGAAGAGCTAAACATTCAGTCCTCTTATCTCAAAAAGAAAGCCAATATACTGGGTGTAGCAGAAGAAAACATTTTTACAGAAAAATATTATGTTGAAGTTATTAAACTTTCAGATTTTATAGATACGAATCAAATTTCAGAGATAAATATCCTAAAAGTAGATGTAGAAGGCCATGAATATGCTGTTTTTGAAGGATTGTTTAATAACAAACCCCAAGTCAAAATCCAAATGATTCAATTTGAAAACCATGAGGATGATATGTATTTAAACTCGACCCACCAATTTCAAAAAATTCACGAGCTACTTTCTGCAAACAATTATGAATCAATTGCTAAAATCAATCATGGTTTTGGAGAAATAATTGAAGAAATTTATCAATTATCATGAATTCATTAAAAATCACCTATATCCTTTCCGACATAAACAAAGCGGTGTTTTTTGAACATACAGCCTTGCTAATGCGTGCACGAGGGGTAGAACTTTCGTGGATATTGATTAATTCGAAGGATTCGGAACTGGCTCATTTTCTAGAAATCCATCATTTTCAAGTAGCTTATCTAAAGGCTTCGAGTCCTTTGCGTTCGTTTGCGGCTATCAAATCTTGCAAAAAAATATTGAAACAATGGAATATTGACGTCGTGCATTGTCATTTGGGTACCGCCAATTGGGTAGGACTTTGGGCGGGCTTGTGGGCTGGAGTTTCCAAACGAATTTTCACGCGTCATGCAGGAAAGTCGCTAGAATGGCAATACAAAGAAGCCATAATTGACCAAATCCAAAATCGCTTGGCTACGGATATTGTATCTATTTCGCTCAATATTCAAGAATTGCTGATAGCACAAGGCGTTTCGGAACATAAAATCCATTTGATACATCATGGATTTGACCTCGAACGGATGAAAAACCATGATGAAAACGAAGTAGCTCGTATCAAAAGTTTTTATAATCCCCAAAAAAACTATCCAATAATAGGCGTCGTGGCTCGCTGGATGGAATGGAAGGGCATACAATACATTATACCCGCATTTGAAAAGCTTTTGGAAGATTACCCCAATGCCAAATTATGCTTATTTAATGCAAGCGAAAATGCAGAATATGCTCATGCCCTATTGCCCATGTTACAGGAGCTACCTGAGGGAAGCTTTGAATACATTGGATTTGAATCTAATGTATACGATTTGTATTCGCTTTTTGATATTTATGTCCATACGCCTTTAGATCCTTATTGCGAGGCTTTTGGGCAGACTTATGTAGAAGCGTTGGCAGCAGGCGTTCCTTCTATTTTTACGCTTTCGGGCGTAGCTAGAGAGTTTGTAGCCGAAGAGCCTTTGGCGCATATAGTGCCTTTTCGAGATTCGGAGGCTATCTATGAGGCAATGAAAAAACAACTTGCATCGCCTCCCAAAAATACAATACATGGTGCATTTTTCAAAAATTTTGAGCTAAACACGTATATAGAAAAATTAGAAGCCTTATATTTGTAGCCAATATGACATTTCCCATAATATCCATAATTGTACCCACCTATAATAGGGCGAATCTAATTGAAAAAACTATTTTGAGCCTTTTGGCACAATCGGACAATAGGTATGAAATCATAATAGTAGATGATGGCAGTACGGATAATACCGAAATGATAGTAGAAAAATACGTCTCCGACAAACTGTCCTATTACAAAAAAGAAAATGGAGAACGAGCCGCCGCTCGAAATTTTGGTACTCAAAAAGCCCGTGGACAATATATCAATTGGTTTGATTCGGATGATATAGCGCTAGAGAATCATGTGGCTACCGCTGTAGAAATGATTGAAAAATACAACAATCCTGAAGTATTTGCAGTAGGCTATAGTATAGCGGATACTTCTGGAAAATTGGTACAAAATTTTGTATATCCAAAAGAAATCATGAATAGCGAAATTCACAAAGGTAATTTTTTTGCTTGCAATCCTGTATTTGTGAGGAGAGATATCGCTTTGGAAAATCCCTTTAATGAAGATAGAGGGCTTTCGGCAAGTGAAGATTATGAATTGTGGATGCGATTGGCTTCCAAATTTCCTTTTTATACCACCAATACCAAAAGCTTGAAAATGATTCATCACGATGAACGCAGTGTATTGATGTCTAATGCAGATAAACTGATCCTTCGTTTTGAGAAATTTATTGAATACACCACTTCCAATGTGAAAATTTTACAGTTTTTAGGTGCTAATATAGATTATTTTTTAATGAAGAATTATTTGATTTTAGCGGTAGATTTGGCAGCAAATGGTCATAAAAAAGAAGCTAAATATTATGTAAAAAAAGCATGTAAGGCTTCTAAATCATTGTTTTATGAACGCTCTTTTTATGCAACGATTAAGCATCTAATAATTTAATATGAATCTTGTTTGATATTTATTACAATTTAAATACTAATTTTTTGACCTTCAATCACACAAAATCACTAATTTTTGTTAAAACAATATTATATTTACAATCTTTTTTAACCCCCTAACCAAAAAACATTATAAAGAATAGGCGTATTGTGCTTCTTTAAAGATTACCGACACACACTATGATGAAATACCTCATATTTTTTATTATTATTGTTACTTTCAATTTTGCAGGAATCAATCTATTTCACAATGTTGTAAAAAACCCTTCCAATTCCCGAATAGAGAATTTGGAAGAAGAATTTGATGCTCAGCTGTATAAGCTTAATACGTTGTCCAAAATAGTATCTTATGTAGACAAGCAGTATGGAAGCCGACAAATAAGCACAACCGATTCGCTCCATTATGCCAATCTCATGGCACGAATCCTTCGTATGCGTTTTTATCATGGATGGAGCCAGTATGGATTCAAGGATAATTGGGTATTGTATTTGTTGAGTCCCATTCACAAGCATTCGCTAGGCATAGTAGCGCCCAATGATATACTCAAATATCCCGAAGCCCTGTGTAGCCAGCAGGCTATTGTAGGAATGATGGCGCTGCGCAGTCGTGGCTATTCGTTCCGCAAAGTAGGCTTCTATGATCCTAAATATAACAATGGACATTTTACGTTTGAAATCTTACTAAAGGATGGATGGCATTATTATGATTTGGACATGGAACCTAATCTTCACATAATGGAATCAAACAATAGACCCAGTATAGACTCTTTGGCTTCCAATACCAAAATGCGAAGAGCAGCCTACTCAGAATCCCCTAAGGAAATCAAAGATGATTTGATTTCAAATTATGACAATACGTTTCCAATCAATGTATTTCCTGCCAAGAATATGTTGATGTTTCACCGTGTTACGATGTTTCTTAGCTATACGCTTTGGTTGTGGACAGGATTGTTCTATGGCTTGTATCGGCTGAGCAAATATGAGTTTTGAGATGTTAGATGATAGACAAAGGGGTTAGTGATTAGTAATTTGACTCTAGATTTCTCGCGATGCTCGAAATGACTACGCTTCCTGTGTGACATATAGGGAGAAGGTTTTAGATTTCTCGCGATGCTCGAAATGACATCGCTGCCTGTGTGACATATAGGGAGAAGGTTTTAGATTTCTCGTGATGCTCGAAATGACATCGCTGCCTGTGTGACATATAGGGAGAAGGTTTTAGATTTCTCGCGATGCTCGAAATGACATCGCTTCCTGTGTGACATATAGGGAGAAGAGAAGGCTTTGCCTTCTCTTCTCCCTCCCAAAAAACGGATAGGTTGTCATTTCGAATGTAATAATGAGAAATCTTAAAGGAAGAATAGAGACCACGGATAAATTTTCCGAGGTGACAGTCAATGATAGTGTGTTTGAAACTCCCACGTTTCAGAATTCTTCGTCTAAGGTCAAGCGTTCCCGAATTCCCGAATCGTACCTCTCGGGACAGGCGTAAGCTCTCGGGACTTGCAGCATCCTCGAAAATTTTGAGCAACTAACTATTTTTTTACCTTGTAATTATAATTGAAAATTTATCGGGGATCTCTTTATAAGATATTAGAAATCTTATAAACATAATAATTTTCGATTTTAATCTAAAAAAAACATAATAATTTTCGATTTGAATCTAAAATTGTTATATCTTTGCAAAATGATTATATATAGAACCATTCAACATTCGATTCAGCAAAAGCTTTTTAAAGGAAAAGCAATCTTGCTAATGGGGCCTAGACAGGTAGGTAAGACAACGCTATTGAGAGAGATAACAAAACCCTTTGAACAAGATACTATTTGGCTTACGGGAGATGACCTAAATGATAGTGAACGCCTCACCAATGCAACGCTTCCAATACTAAAAACACTTGTAGGTTCCAAAAAGATTATTGTAATAGACGAAGCGCAGCGTATAAAAAATATTGGATTGACTATCAAACTCTTGGTAGATAATATCACAAGTGTACAAGTAATAGCCACAGGCTCTTCTTCTTTAGAATTGGCTAATTCTGTAAACGAACCCCTCACAGGAAGGAAATACGAATTTTTGCTTTTTCCGTTTTCTTTTTCAGAACTTGCTAATCATCACAATTTGTTCCAAGAAATGGGTAGTTTAGAAAATAGATTGATCTATGGAAGCTATCCCGAAGTGGTTATTGAACAAGGTGAAGAACGCGAAAGACTTGCATTGCTATCGGATAGTTATCTTTATAGGGATTTGCTAACGTATGATCAAATCAAAAAACCATCTTTGCTCAAAACCTTATTAAAAGCTTTGGCACTTCAAATGGGAAACGAAGTTAGCTATAATGAATTATCAAAAATAGTAGGTGCCGATAAAAAAACTATCGAAAATTATATAGACTTGCTCGAAAAAGCATTTATTGTCTATCGGTTAACGGCCTATAGTGGGAATGTGAGAAACGAACTTAAAAAAAGTAAAAAAATATATTTTTTTGATAATGGTATTCGCAATGCAATAATTGGAAACTTTGCTCCATTAGAAAACAGACAGGATAAAGGTGCTTTATGGGAAAATTATCTAATCAGTGAGCGATGGAAGCGAAATTGTTATCAACATTTTTATGGACAACGTTATTTTTGGAGAACTACACAACAACAAGAAATAGATTATTTGGAAGAAATAGATGGGACGATACATGCTTATGAGTTTAAATGGAACGAAAAAAATAATGTTCGATTTTCGGCTACATTTCTAAATGCGTATCCCGTAGTAGAAGCAAAACAAATTCATAGAAAAAATTATGAAGAGTTTTTGGGTTAGATAAGAGACAAGAGATATTAGACGTTAGATTTTAGATAAAGGGATTAGGGATTAGTTTTTAGATTTCTCGCATAGCTCGAAATGACATCGCCTCGCTTGTGGCGTATAGGGGAAAGAGAAGGCAAAACCTTCTCTTTCCCCTCCCAAAAAACGGATAGGTTGTCATTTCGAATGTAATGAGAAATCTTAAAGGAAGAATAGAGACCACGGATAAATTTTTCAAAGGTAACTAGCTGTTCAGGAAAATTTTCCGAAGTGACGCAAGTCCCGAGACGAAGGATTCGGGAACGACACGTGATGGTTTTGCTTCCGCGCCTCCTGCCAAGAAAGATTTATGTCATTTCGAGCTATGCAAGAAATCTATAAAAAACATAACTGGAATGATATTCGTAGGGGCGAAAGGTATTTCGCCCCTATAGGTCACTAATCACTATTTACTAGCTATTACATTCAGATAGGTATCTTTATTGGCGTCGATAGAATATTTATCTTCCACGGTTTTGCGTCCCGATTTTCCTATTTTTTCCCGCAAATCGGGATTTTCTATCAACAACATGAGTTTTTCCCGCCATTCTTCTTTGTAGCCATTAACCAAAAAGCCACTTTCACCATCGGCAATAACACGTTCTATAGCCTCGCCAATTTTTGAAGCAATAGTAGGGACGCCCATAGCCATATATTGTAGTGCTTTGAGTCCACTTTTGCCATGAACCCATTCTTCATCAGGCAGAGGATAGAGACCTATATCAAAACGTTGAATAGTAGGAATTTCGGCTTCTTCGCTCCACGGCACTACTTCTATATCTACGCCTTCTATTTCAAAAGAATGAGCTCCCATAACTAAGAGTTTGAAAGGAACTTTTTGATTAAGCATTATAAAAACATCTTTGAGTAAATATAAATATTTGGCCGTACTATGGCTCCCACTCCACCCCAAAATTATTTTATGGTCGTTTTGATATGTGTTTACGGGTTGATACGTTTTTGTATTTATTGTAGAAGAAATATCGGTAGTGTTTGGGTTGTATTGTCGTACAAATTTATCTAAATACGGTGTACAAGTAATAATATGATCCGCTTGCTTCATGAGGTAGATTGGTTTTTGTTTTCCTTTTAGCCATTTTGAAATTCCTTTTTCATGTGAGCTGTTTTTAAGATAAACCAAATCATCTATATCAAATATTACCTGTTTTGATAATTTGCAAACCAACCATTCAAATATAGGTGGGCCAAAAGGAGTAACCCAAAGATGAATATATACTACATCATATTTTGAGATTGTGAAAAGAATCAAAAATCGTCGAATATAACAAGATATTGTGGCTATAATTTTTTTTAAATACAAATTTGGACTATATACAAACCCCCAAAAGGTCAAACTCATAAATGAATCCAACGTAATTTCATAGCCAGATTCTTTTAGATAATCATAATATTGTTCAAATTTTAAACGTTGGCTTGGCGCAACATTGTATGGATAAGGGGTTAGAAATAGTATTGATTTTTTTTGAATCATTTCATTTAGCTATAAAAAAATTATTACAAAAGTAGTTCATTTTCTAAAAAGAAATTAAAATAGTGTTTTTTCAGTAAGATTGGTATTAGATAATAGAAGGGTTGTGAAATTTGTAACGAAAAGAGG
>JBIPPG010000067.1:0-10002 GCA_044368545.1 Chitinophagales bacterium
TTTTTTCACCTCTGCCGTCCAGCACGCCTACGCCGTAGCGAAAGAGTCGCATATTGTCCGTTTTGAGGTGATAAATGATTTTTTTTGTAGCAAAATGCGCCTTGTAATAGTCCAAAAATTTAGGAGAAATCAACCTATTTCTTCTATCCGAAAAACTGGGAAAAGGATCGGGAAAGGTAATCCAAACCTCCGAAACCTCATCTTTAGCAAAAAAATGATGCAATTGATCTATGCCCGTACGGACAAAACATACGTTTTTCAATCCCTCGTCCTGTGCCATTTGCGCCCCCGAATAGATTCTATTTCCTTTGATATCCACGCCTATATAATTGATATTGGGATTGCGACGCGCCAGCTCCACGGTATATTCCCCTTTGCCACACGCCAGTTCAAAAACAATAGGATTCGTATTTTTAAAAATCTCCAAATGCCACTTGCCACTTGTAGCCACTTCCTTGCCACACGAAATCAAAACGGGATTGTGAAACGAATTGTTTTCAAATACGTGGGGCATATGATGAATGGCTTCAAATTTTTCGAGCTTGGATAGAGACATAAATATTCTAAAAATGATATTTTGCAAATATAAGCATTTGATTTCAAATCAAAAATGCAAGGTTTTTTTGGGCGCTTAAACGGGCTATACGCTTTACTCCGCTTCGCTTCGTGTTCGCTTCTATCCCTAGCGCAGGATAATATTCAATTCAACATTTTTTTAGGAAGTCAAATGTTTAGTTTGAATTACAATATACTTAGTATGATAATTATTCAGGCATTTATCATTCTATACTTACTCATAAATTTAGACTATTTTGTAAGTAAAATTGTAATTACAAATTGTTCTTTCTCAATTAAATATTAATTCTTATTTTTGTGTTAAATTTTAAAGTAATGAAAACGTTTGAGATTGAAATTTTAAATAAAAATGCTCTTGAAATCCTAGAAAGTCTAGAGAAGTTAAACATTATAAAGCTATTAAAACACAAAAAGAATATTTCAAAAGAGAGAGAAGAAGAGATTGATGATTTTTTTGGAATATTAACTCCCCTAGAAGCCAATGAACTCGAAAAACATATTCAAACAGTTAGAAGTGAATGGGAAAGAAATATCTGATTGACACCAATATAATTTCTCATATTTTTACAAATAAGATAAATGAGAAAGGTAAGGATTTTTTAAAAAGTGTTTTAATTAAAGACTTTTACACTTCAATAATCGTTAGAATTGAACTTCTGACCTACTTTGACGACTCCAAAGATGTGACAAAATATGTAGTAAAACTTCTCTCAAAATCAATTACTATAGGCTTAGAAGATTCAATTGCTGAACAAGCAATCCTGTTAAGACAAAAATATAAAAAGCTAAAATTGGGCGATGCTATTATTGCTGCTACCTGTATTAAGTATAATTTAACACTTATATCTAATAATATTAAAGATTTTGAGAATATCAAAAGCTTAAAAGTTATGGATCCCAATAATTTGTAGTTATTCTATTCTTTTGCCTTAAAATTCTAATGTATAATTTGAAAATAGAAGCTCAAATTATACCAAACTTGCTTATAAAATAGTCCAATCTATTTTGTAAGTTTAGTTTGGTAAATGCCATCATATCAAGCAAATAGTACAATCAAGAAAAACGAAGATTGGACTATATTGATTGTATGAACGGTATAATATTGGCTATAATTGTTTAGCAATTATTTTCCCAACTTTATCTAAGAATCCCATTTTGGTAAAATCTGCAATATTTGTAAGGATAATAACTGCTTTTTGTTCATTTTTGTTGATAAACATCGTAGACGAGTAGCCTCCGTCAACGCCTATTTGACCATTGTGAAACAAAAAGTCTTTATTTTTTACTTTTACGATGAGCCATCCCAGTCCAATCTTTCCAATTTTATCAAAACTAGCCGTTGGGATATGAGTAAATTGTATGGCTTTATTCGTTGTATCCATTTGAATTTTAGCCCATTCTATCATATCTCTTGACGTGCTAAAAACACCACCCGCAGCAATAGTTGGGTCTTTAAATTGCCATACTTCTCCTATATTACCTTCAATGTTATAACATTTTGCCAATTTGTTTTTTACTTTTTGGTAATCTGAGGTCGTGTTTTTTAAATTATATTTTTTTGCAATTTGCTCATCAAACAAGGTTGCGTAAGAAGAATTATTTTTGATTGTCAATGCATAGCCAAGCAGTCCCATCCCTAAATTAGAATAATTTGCATCTTTATTTTGTTCGTGTTCAAGCTCAACGTCTTTTTGAAGATAATTTTTTATCCATTTTTCATCATATTTTATGTAAGGTTGGTACACATCTTTCATATTGTTATCTTCTGCAATACGGGGAAGTCCGCTCGTATGATTTGCCAATTGTTTTAAATTGATTTTAATGTTATTCGCTAATTGTATTTTTAAAATATTAGCTAAGTCTTCATTGAACTGCACTTTTTTTTCGGCTACCATTTGAGAAAAAATGGAAACAGCAAATGTTTTTGAAATGGAACCAATACCAAAAATAGAATCTGCATTTTCGATGCCTTTTAACGTATCACCCACTCGAATCAATCCATAGAATTCAGTTTTGCCATTGTCATAGATTCCTATTGAAATCTGTGAATTTGGTCGAATATTAATAACTTGTTCTGTGATGGATTTAGTTATTTCTTCATTGATAATGGTATAATTTTTTATCACTTTGGCGTCGCTGGCTTTAATGTCATAATACGCATAAGCTCCAAAAATTCCTAATGAAAGAATAACAATGATAGTTGGATATATACATCCTAATTTAATTTTTTTGTTCATAATATTTATAATTTAGTCTTTTTCTTCTAGTTCAAAAAGGTCTTCAACGGTACAATTAAATTCTAATGCAAGTTTTAGAGCAAGAACCGTTGAGGGGATATATTTGTTTTTTTCTATCGAAACGATAGTCTGCCTCGATACATTGATTTTTTGTGCTAAATCTTCTTGTGTCCAATTATTTTTAGCACGAAATACTTTTAGTTTATTTGTCATCTTTGTTGAAATATTCTATAAAATAAGGTTTGATATAAAGCTGAAAATAAAAAACGATCAAATATAAAAGCAAATAAAAGTTAATTTGCATTTTTGGAAGAAAAATCGGATCTTTCAGCATAAATGCAGTGATTTTAAATCCAAATCGTAATATTATATAAATTATTAACGAAATTTGAAAAGAAGATAATCTTTTGGCTTGGCTCCATTCGTCTTCTATTTTTACTTTGGACAAAATCATTAAAAGTAAACTAAGAAGAATACTAATCTGAATCAGCAACCCTCTAATGTCATATATATTATCAAAGTCGGTTATATCTGTTTTGAATTTTGCATAAATGACTGTTGAAATATATAAAATAAGTCCAATCCATTTCCAAAACCTTGGAATCAAAAAGTAATTGTTCATATCATAATTTTTTGCAAAGATAAGAATGTTTTACATAATGTAAAGTTTATTTTACATTTTATTGTTTACTATAAGAATTATGTTCTAATTTTTGTAATCCCAAATCCCAAAAAACTTCTCCTCCCACCATTTCCATATTGTCAATTTCCTTATAATTTTATATCTTTGCCTTTTTGAAGCAAAAAAGCGATAATAGATTTGACACCATATCAACTTTTAATAGAAAAATTACAAGATTTTATCAAGAAGTATTATCTACAAAAATTGATGTATGGTATCTTGATGATGGGGCTTATTTTGTTGCCACTTTTTTTGGTGTCGTCTACGCTGGAGTACAATCTGTATTTGTCGGGTGGCGTACGTGCCGCTATGTTTTGGATATGGATTTTGGTGCTTTTGTGGGCTTTGTATTTTTATATCATCAAGCCTTTGTACCATTATTTTTATACACAGCATCGCCTCGATTACAAAAAAGCTTCTGTTATCATTGGTGCGCATTTCCCCGAGGTAAAAGACAAACTTCTAAACGTACTTCAACTCAATGAACTCAAAACGTCTGTAGCCGAATCGGAATTGATAAATGCGGCTATAGAACAAAAAATCAATGGACTCAAATGGGTACAGTTTACAAAAGCGATTGATTGGGATAAGAACAAAAAATTACTCAAATATATCAGCATTCCATTGGTTATCATATTGTTGATGTTGTTGTTTTTTCCTTCGTTTATCCAAGAGAGTACGCACAGAATCATTCATTATGACCAACATTTTGAACCCAAAGCGCCTTTTGATTTCAAATTGCTCAATTCAAATTTGAAGGTAGTAGAATACGGCGATTTGGAAATTCAAGCGCAGTTTGCTGGCAAGTCCTTACCCAATGAAATGAATTTGTATTTTGGAGGCAAGTATTTCCCTATGAAAAAAGATAAAAATGGGACGTTTAGAGGCAATTTGAAATATATTTCCGAAGAGCGTACGTTTCAGCTAGAAGGTGGAGGTTACAAAAGCCAAGTTTATGAAATAAAGGTAGTGCCCAAGCCCATTGTGTCGGCGTTTGAGTTGACGATTATTCCGCCGAGTTACACAGGACAAAAATCTTTTTCACAAAAGGATAATGGAGATATTTCGGCACCTGAAGGAAGTACGATTATTTGGAAATTTGACACGAAAAGTGTAGATGATATTCAATTTATTTTCCCAGCATCTACCGTTTCTGCACAAAAATTCGCAAATGGATTTGGGCTCAAGCGTGCGTTGAAAAATATCACGTCTTATGCCGTAGTGATTGGAAATAAAGAGGTTTTGAAGAAAGATACGATGCGTTTTGCGGTGAATATGCTGCCCGATCAAGCGCCTTCTATTTTTGTAAAAGAATTCAAAGATTCGGCACGCAATCTCAATTATTATGCAGGCGATATTGCGGATGATTATGGTTTTACAAAATTGCAACTAGCGGTAGAGTATGAAGCCAATGGAAAACGATATACTTTGCGCTATAATTTGCCATTGCAGGGCAATAAAAATCAATCGTTTCAAACGCCGCTACAACCTTATTTGGAAAAAATTCCTGTTGGGACTAAAGCCAGTTATTTCTTTGAAGTGTTTGATAATGATGTGGTGAATGGATTCAAATCCACACGTTCAGAAACATTTTCGCTCTATAAACCTACGCTAGATCAGCAATCCAAAGCGGTAGATGCCAAAACCAATGCGATTAAAAGCGATCTGTCGGGGGCGCTCAAAGAGGCAAAAGATTTGCAAAAAGATATAGAATCGCTCCGAAAAAAAATGCTTGAAAAGAAGCAGATGGATTGGAATGATAAGCAACAATTGGAAAATTTGCTCAAAAAACAAAAAGAACTTCAAGAGAAGATCAAAGAAACACAGCAGGAGTTGAAAGAAAATTTTGAGAAGAAAAATGAACTGACGCAGCAGGACAAGGATATTCTGGAAAAACAAAAACAATTGGAAGAACTCATCAAGCAAGTAAGCAGTCCCGAAATGAACGAAATGCTGAAAAAAATGCAGGAAATGATGGAGCAGATGGATAAAAAAGATTTGCTCAATCAGCTTGAAAAAATGGATGATAAGAGCGAAAAGCTAGAGAAAGAGTTGGATAGAATGTTGAATTTGTACAAAAATCTGGACTATCAGCAAAAGATGAAAGATGCGCAAGATAAACTGGATAAGATGGCTGCCGATCAAGAGCGTTTGAGCAAAGAATCGGAACAAAACATCAATAATACAGAAAAGCAAAAAGAGCTGAATCAAAAAATGGACGAGGCTAAAGAGGATTTGAAAAAATTGGAAAATTTGAGCAAAGAACTCAAAAAGCCAGGCGAAGAAAAAGCATTTGATGAAATAGAAAAAGACTTGAACGAGGCTGAAAAAGAGCAAGATGAAGCCAAAGAAGAGTTAGATAAAAATGACAAAAAAGATGCCGCTAAAAAACAGAAAAAAGCGTCGGACAAGATAAAAGAAGCATCTGAAAAATTGAAAAAAGCATCTAAAAAACAAAAGAAACAGCAGAAAAAGGAAGATGCCGCTACGATGCGCCGATTGCTCGAAAATTTGATGTATTTGTCCTTTGCACAAGAAAAATTGGTTGAAAATACGAAAACGACGAATATTCAATCGCCTACCTATCCCAAAGTGATACAAGAGCAGAAAAAGATTAAAGATGATTTTGGGATGATTGAAGATTCTCTATATAAGCTGGCTTCAAGACAGAATGTAGTTAAAAAAATGATTTTTGAAGAAGTAGAAAAAATCAATGGATTTACTAAGCGTTCGATAAGCTTTTTAGCAGAAAGACAAGTGCCAAACGCAATTCCTCAAGAGCAGTTTGCAATGACCAGCTTCAATAATTTGGCGTTGATGATAAGCGAATCGCTCCGAAAAATGAATGAAAATGATGATGATGACGATTCGGATTCGGATCAATCTTGCGACAATCCAAAGAAAAGCAAAAAGAAAAAGCCAGCCAGTGCTAAGAAATTGGCCGAAATGCAACAGGATTTGAACCAACAGCTAGAGAATCTGAAAAAACAGATGGAAGGGAAAGAAAACCCTGGAGGTAGTATGCCAAAAAATGCTGGAGATAAATGTACACAGCAAATGGCAAAAATAGCTGCACAGCAAGCCGCCATTCGCAATGCTCTCAAAGAGCTTGAAAACAAAGCCAATCAGCCGGGCAAAGATGGCAAAAAGCCTTTGGGAGAAGGCTTGGGCGATGTAATTCAAAAAATGGAGCAGACCGAAAAAGAGATAGTGAACAAAAAAGTGTACAATGAAATGCTAAAAAGGCAAAAAGAAATTGAAATAAAATTGCTTGAAGCCGCCAAAGCGGAGCGCGAACAAGATGAAGAAAATAAGCGTGAAAGTCAGTCTACAAAAGATATTCCTGCACCGATTCCTGCCGATTTGAAAAAATATTTGGAACAAAAAAAGGAAAATGAAAATAATTTAAAGAAAAATCCCGTTGGATTGACACCATTCTATAAGTCTTTGGTGGAAAAATACTTTGAAATGTTGAAGTAAACCGTTTTACTTTTGCAGATTGATTGAAAAAGAATAAGAAATGATTAAAAAACAATATGTTATAGCTTTGTTGATGATGCCTTTTGTGCTTTTTGCACAAAAAGCTACTCGTGAGAGCTATGTAGTGAAATATTATAAAATGGCTATCAGGGAGATGAATCTCTACAAAATTCCTGCGTCTATTACGTTGGCACAAGGAATTATTGAAACTAATAATGGTACTTCTCGATTGGCAGTAGAAGGCAATAATCATTTTGGGATTAAATGCCAAAAAGTATGGACGGGGCCTACAATGACGCACGATGATGACGCCAAAGGCGAGTGTTTTCGTGTGTATACTTCGGCCGATGAATCGTATAGAGATCATTCCCTATTTCTAACGACAAGAGAACGCTACAAACGATTATTTAGCTACGATATAAAAGATTATAAATCTTGGGCTTATGGATTGAAAGAAGCTGGGTACGCTACCAATCCTAGTTATCCTCAAATGCTAATCAAGCATATAGAAGAATTGAAATTGTATGAATATGATTTTTTTGGAACGAGCGAGTTGGATATAGATACTGTCAAAAAAGATACGTCACTTAAAGCTAAGATGTCAAAAGATTCGGGGAAAGCGCCTGTAGAAGTTTCGTTGAAAGCGGTTTTGGATCCCAATGCAAAGACTTATTTATCGTATGTAATTGTGGATGATAATTTTTCGATAGAACAAGTGGCAGCGGAGAAAGGGTTTACAAGACGTGAATTAATGATTTTCAATGAATGTGAGGGCGAGCAGAATTTGACCAAAGGACAAAATTTCTTTCTGCAACGCAAGGAAATAAAATCGCATATTGCCGTGCACGAAGCTAAATTTGGGGAAAGTATCTATGATATTTCACAGATTTATGGCGTGAAGCAAGAAAGCATCCGCAAGTTCAATAAATTGGAGAATTGGGAACAACCACAGGCTGGAGAGGCTGTGTTTCTCAATAGCGTGAGAAATACGTATATGAAAACTCGTACGTATTATGAATTGCAAAAAGAACGCGAAAAATTGCAACGCGAAAAAATAGAAAATGATTTGAGAAATACCATCAAGCCTCAAAAAATATACATTCAAAGTCCAAAAGATTCAACTGCTGTGAGCGATGCTCCCAAAACGGTAATCCATATTGTAAAAGCAAAAGAAACAATTTTTTCATTAGCTAAAAAATATGGCTGTACCCCTGCAGAAATCAATAAATGGAACAATCTGGATGATGCACCACTTCAATTAGGTCAGAAATTGACGATAAAGTTGAATGAATAGATTAGTTTTTCTATACACTCACTCCAAAATCTCTCAACGCATTGTTCAATGAGGTTTTGAGATCGGTAGAAGCAGTTCGTTTGCCAATAATCAAAGCACAAGGAACTTGGAATGTGCCAGCAGGAAATTCTTTTGGGATTGATCCTGGAATTACCACAGAACGCTCAGGTACATAGCCTTTATATTCTAAAGGTTTTTCGCCTGTAATATCGATAATTTTTGTAGAAGCCGTCAAGACTACATTCGCGCCTAATACCGCTTCTTTTCCTATTTTTACACCTTCTACCACGATACAACGACTACCTAAAAATGCCCCATCTTCTACTATTACGGGAGCTGCTTGTGGAGGTTCTAAGACCCCGCCTATGCCCACGCCGCCACTCAAATGAACGTGTTTGCCTATTTGTGCACAACTGCCCACCGTAGCCCAAGTGTCTACCATAGTGCCTTCACCTACATAAGCGCCCAAATTGACATAAGAAGGCATAAGCACTACGCCTTTTTCCATAAAACTTCCATAGCGAGCTATCGCGTGCGGAACCGCTCTCACGCCTTGGCTTTCATAGTCTTTTTTCAATGGAATTTTGTCAAAAAATTCAATTTCGTCACAGATGTTGATGGTGCGCATTTCCATAATGCCAAAATAAAGCAAAATAGCTTTTTTTGCCCACTCGTTTACTTTCCATCCCGACTCTGTAGGTTCTGCTACACGCAATTTGCCTTTGTCTAGCCATTCCATTGCATCCAAAACCGCTTGTTTATTATCGTTCAAAAGACTACGGTCTTCCCATATTTTTTCTATTATTTCTTGAGTAGCTATCATTATTTTTATTTTATCATAAAGGCACAAAGGTAATTAAAAAAAAATATGAGACCGTTGCAAAACTCTTAAAAATTTAATGTCAAAATCCAAATTGCTTCAATCTTCGTCGTTACTCAAATTTTTTCAATCCTCATTATCAATAAGATAACTCCGGTTTAAAAAATTTGAAAGCCTATAATATTTTTGCAATTTGGATTATACAACGGTCTCTTATTTTGTATGGCCGTTTTCCTTGTTTATTATTCGTTAAAAAGGATCATATTGAGATTTTATGAAAGTTCAAAATTATTCAGATTAATTTTGTTTCAATTTTTAGCTAATGAAATTTTGGATTACACTTGTTTTTGTCTTTTTGATTCCTATTCTTTGTGGAATTTCTGATAATTTTTTGCTTTATACACCCGTTTTATTCCCCAAAGCGGAGAATTACCAATTTTTAAAAACAATCTCTAAAGAACAACAAAAAATAGGTTTTTTGTTGGGAATAGTTTGTATTCCAATGCTTTATTTTTGTTTTGCTTTTTTGGTAGCACAAGTAGACTTAGCTTCACAAAAGGCACTTTTTTCGTTGCGAAAAATTGTTTTGGCGTTAATCTTTATAGGCTGTTTGGTTCATACTATGTACTATTTTTTGATAGAATGGTTGCTATTATTTCCATCTATATTATATTTTGCTAAAATGTTGGAAATGCTTTTTGTGAGCTTATTCTTGTATTTTGCATATACATTATATCAAATTTCAAGCAATAAACAGCATATCGATTTATACAAAATTAGATTTTTCAATCCTTTTGGATATTTGATCTTATGTGTAATTTTTGCGCTAATTTTCCCTTTAATGGGTATTCGATTTTTAATTTCAGCGTTTAATCTTTCTTTTTTGTGGGTCTTGATAGGTTATTTCTTTTTG
>JBIPPG010000347.1:0-2814 GCA_044368545.1 Chitinophagales bacterium
CAAAAAGAAACAAAACGAATATTCTCAAATGAACTTGAACCAGCCTGCCACACCCCAATTAGTTCAAAAACAATTGACCAATATTGGACTTTTTCGAGTATACGTATATCAATATCTTTTGATTCACAATCATATTGTCAAAGATGATATTTTGCTGGTAAGACAGCGCGAAATTAGTACGCAAGGACTTCCGTTAGAGATATTTTGTTTTACCAATACCTCGGAGTGGGAAGCGTATGAAAAAATCCAATCCGATATTTTTGACTTTATACTTACCAGTGCCAAAGAATTTGGGCTGGAAGTAGTACAAACAGGACTAAAATAGAACTTTTTTAGGACACATAATGTTTTAATTCAAAATAAAATATGGAAAATCAGGTAGAAAAAAAAGCAATCGTTCAGCTGGATTTGGAGACATTATATCCAAATAATGAAGAAATGGCTTTTTTAGATATAAAAGATTTTTTGGTTCAAGAGTGGTTGTTGAAAGAATCAGATTTTAGACTCGCTCTTGAAAATAGGGATTGGCAAGCCTACAAGAGTAAGCATACGCTCATTTTTTGTTCCAATGACGCCATTATTCCGCAGTGGGCTTATATGTTGATAGCGCATTATCTCGAACAAATGGATTCAGTAGCCTACTTCAAAAAAGACACGTTTGAAGAAGATATTTTAATCTCAAAAATTCATAATATATCGCTAGAACCCTATCAAAACAAGAGAATCCTCATAAAAGGATGCAGCAAAAAAACCATTTCGCCGTATCCATACATTCTCATCACCCAAAAACTCAATCGAATAGCCAAATCAGTTGCTTTTGGCGAAAGTTGCAGCAGTGTGCCGTTATTCAAAAATAGCTAAAATTTGGAGCTGTTCCTGTTGCAAATCCCGATTTCGGGACTATCCGTTACTATCTTTTTTTGAAAATACCGTCATTACTTCCAATGAGTTTTTTTAAATTTGGAGCTAATCCCGCTATCCGCTTCTATCTCTTCCGCTTCGCTCCAGAGGATATTCGCTTCTATCGGGGCTAAAAAGAAAGTAGTTTTTTTTAAAAAATTATTATCTTTGTTTCAGAAAATATCAAAACAAAACTATTATGATTGATTATACTTTCCAGTAGTTTCTTTTTAATTTGTTTTACCATTCATAATTTATTAATTTTATATGAAATTCTTAATTTTGATTTTTTTGACATTTTTTGTATTCACTCAAGGAAAAACACAGCAGTTTTTTTGTACAAAAAAAAATGGTTATGTTACAACCAATGATTCACAAAGATTTGAAATGCATTATAATTACAAACCAATTGCTTCAAGAATTTTTGTTAATGGAAATATATATAAGTCAATTGAACATAGATACAAACAATATTCACGATTTTTTAAAAGAGACCTTCCTTTCAAGTATTATCCTTGTAAACAATCTGACTCAATTCAAATATATACAAATAAAGTTTATTTATCTGCAGCAAATAATATAAACTCTTCTTGGCCATATATTAAGCTTCAAAGTGTTCCATTTTTTTTAGATTCAAATCATAATATCTATACTACCGATAATGGAGGATGGTATACCATATTTACAGGAATGTTTGTTGAACCTATGTTTCTAGCTTCAAAATTCAATGTGTATTCTATACAACACAAAGATTCAAATCATTTAGTATTTTTTGATAGCTGTAGATATATAAAAAATAGTACAGACAATAGTTTGGACTCAAATGTAAGACAGCCTTTACAATTTTATTCTAGTTCCAAAAACGAACTCTATATAATGGATGAAAATAATTATTACAGTATAATTAATGGAAGAGCATCTGGTATAAAATACGATGTATCTCCTAAAATAACAGTAGTTAATTCCATAAATGCACATTTTATTAAAAATATTCCTGAAATAACTAATATTACTTCTAGAATAGTAAGAGATAATAATAATATGAAATATAATAATTTCACAATACAAAATAATAAACTATACTTATCCTACAGCTATAAAAATAGAGATAGTTTAGGAGTATTCAATTTAGTCAATAATGTATGGGAAAAGCGTCTAAAACTTACCGATACCAATTACTTTGAGTTATTTGGATATAGATATAGTCCATTTGGGTACAGTAGAGTACAAGTAAGCAAAAATAGTAGAGTATATATAGCCGAAACCAAAGGAAATATTTATGAGTTAAATATGTCCGACTTTTCAAAAAGAATTATAGACACAATGAATTCTGCTACATTTGGATTTATGGACGAGTTTACAAAAACATTTTGTGTAGATGGGTTTGAAAATGTTTATATTCCAGACTTTAAAAATGGGAAAATATTAAAATATATGCCTAATACAAAGGAACCAAAAGTTTTAGTTGATAGTATATATATGGATTGTCCTATTTCAAATCCTATTCAATATTCAAGGTTTGCCCCCACCAATCTTCAAATTGATGGAAATGGAAATATTTATGCAGAAATAGACCCCATTGATAGCAATAAATTTCTATGTGAAACAAAATTCCATGTAAAATGGGATAATTTAATTGATACATCTTTTTCTTTGAATGAAAAACTAAAGTGTAGTGATACTTTAAAAATTGTTTCGTACTTTATAGATGGAGATAGCATTGTAAATATAATTACAAAACCGCCTTGTTATATATCAAAATCGTTACAAGTTAATTCTTGCGATTCTTTCAAGTTTAATAAAAAAATATACCTCCAGTCTGGAATATTCACCGACACCCTAGTTTCTTCAATTAAACCCGATACAATTTATACACTTAATTTAATAATAAACAAATCCAAACACGACACCCTC
>JBIPPG010000348.1:0-2807 GCA_044368545.1 Chitinophagales bacterium
TTTGTAAATTAAACAAAATGATTCATTTAAATTCAACTAACTTTGCAAACTTTATTAACCAAAAATAAGATGAAAATTATCAAATCTTTTAGTTTTAAATTCTTGCTAAACTACTTATTGCGAGGCATTTTTATTATTGCTCCCATTTTTTTTACTGGGTATGCGTTGTACAAAATGTTTCTGATAATAGATTCTCCTATACAAGAAATTTTTTACTATATTTTTGGATTCAGAATATATGGTTTAGGTTTGGTTTCTACGCTTTTAATTCTAATTATTGCTGGTTTTTTAGGCTCAACTTTGATAATAGATACATTTTTTAAACGATTTGAAAAATTATTGTTTAAAATACCATTGGTTAAAGAAATCTATAAAGCCATAAGAGATATTTTTGGGGCATTTGTAAGCGATAAGAAAAAATTTGAAAAACCTGTAATTGTAGAAGTAGCAAATGGTGTGTATCGCATTGGATTTATTACCAATGAAGATTTATCCTCTATTACATCGTTGGATGTAGTGGCTGTTTATTTTCCACTTTCGTATGCCTTTACAGGCGAATTATTATTTGTTAAAAGAACAATGATTCAGGATTTAGAGTCAAGCAAAGTAGGTGATTTGATGAAATATGTCATTTCAGGTGGTGTCATTGACCACGAAGAAGCAAAAAAATAGTGATTTGTAATTTGATTTTTAAAATTAGATTGATTCAATAGGAATGGGTTTTAACCCATTTTTATCTTATTCGCCTAATAATTTATATCGCATAGTCAACCCAATAGTTTTGGCTCTTGATTTAGCTTCATCGGTTTTGTCGCCTTCAAAGAGTTCATCTAGTGTGGCGTTGAAATGATTGATCCAAATTCCAAAATCCTCTTTTTTTAATTGCAAATGCTTGTGCGCTTGTATGGTATTGTTTTTATAAATTTGAGTGCCCAATAAAATAGTAGACCAAAAATCAACAATTACTTGAAGGTGCGATTTGATTTCTAATCCTTCAAAATGATGGTTAATTGTAGCGTCTGCTAATAATTTATCATAGAATTTTTCTACAAACAAGGCTACATCTTCAATGGTTTCTATATCTTTCATTTGGAATTATATAATACTTTTATAAAACAATTTAATGGCTTCCCACGCTTGCTCTTTTACCTTCATATCTTTTGTTTCGGTCACAAATACTAGATTCTCGCTCAACAAAAAAGAACAATCTTTTTGAAAACTAGATTTATTCATCGTTAACCTAGCGGGCAAATTGCTCAAAACTGCTTCATTCCCAAAGAATAAGAAGTGCGAGAAATCATATTGCGATGCAAAATCCATATAATCTTTTGATTCTAAACTTTTAATATTTATTATAAAATTATTTTCTATCTTTGCGCTCAATTTTTCAAATACTTTGGTCAGTATTTTGTAATCTTTGCTCTCAGTAATTGGGCTACTTGTAGACAAGAAGCAACAGAGTTTTGAGTATGAATTTCCTGCCGAATCCAAGGTGCCAGATTGAGTTTTTGACTCCAAATCCGCCACTTTAGTTTTTGTTTGAGGGCTATTGTATATTGAAATATTATTAATTAAAAGCATATAAAATGAATTGGGACATCAAAGTTACAAAAAGTTCGGAAAGTAGAATCAAAAAAACGGATTTTAATAATCTAGCTTTTGGAAAAGATTTTACAGACCACATGTTCATTGCCGATTATTATGATGGCAAATGGCAAGATTGTAGAATTGTACCTTTTGGAAATATTGAGATGCACCCTGCTTCATTTGTTTTGCATTATGCGCAAAGTATTTTTGAAGGATTGAAAGCAGAACTTTCTCCAGAAAATGAAATTTTATTGTTTCGTCCCGATAGAAATGCCGAGCGTTTTTCTAAATCGGCACAACGAATGGCAATGCCCGAAGTACCTAAGGATTTGTTTTTAGAATCCATCAAAGCATTGATAGATATCGATAGAGAATGGATTCCAAAAGGGGTAGAAAATGCAAGCTTGTATGTTCGTCCTTTTTTATTTGCTACCGATCCTATTTTGGGAGTAAGAGTAGGCGATACGTATCGTTATATGGTCATTGTAGGCCCTGCGGGAGTTTATTATTCCGAAGCCGTAAAAGTTTGGATTCAAGATAAATATGTAAGAGCATTCCCAGGTGGCACTGGTGAGGCAAAATTTGCAGGAAATTATGCAGCTACGCTAAATCCTGTTTTGGATGCTAAAACGAAAGGTTGTGCTCAAATTTTGTGGACCGATGGAAAAGAACATAAATATTTTCAAGAAATTGGAACGATGAATATTTTCTTTGTGATTGATAATGTGTTGATTACGCCATCGTTGGATGAGGGGACTATTCTTCATGGCGTTACAAGAGAATCCTTAATTACCCTTGCAAAGGATTTTGGCATGAAAGTTGAAGAAAGAAAGATATCTGTTGATGAATTTTTGAAAGCGGTAGAAGAGAAAAGATTGAATGATATGTTTGGAGCAGGAACTGCAGCTGTGGTTCAAGACATTGATGGTTTTGTGTATGAAGATAAGTCGTATGACTTGAGCTGGATGCCACGAAAAGAGAGCAAAATGCTTAAAAAAGCACTTGAAGATATCAAAGAAGGAAAAGCGGAAGATAAATTCAATTGGATAGTAAAAATTAATTAAAAAATATAAAGAAATTATACCTTAAATTATGATTAAAAATAGATTTGCTACTTGGGCGTTAAACGAAAAAGAAGAGAAGATATTAGTAACTCTTGAGCTTAATACGGATAATTTTAATGTAGATATTCAAACGGTTAAAGGAGGCGATGTAAACAC
>JBIPPG010000350.1:0-2800 GCA_044368545.1 Chitinophagales bacterium
CGATGCTCTTAAAAAAGGATACAATAAAGAGTTTTTGGTCAAACTGGGTTTGTCCAAAGAAAATGAACAGGGTGGCTTGCGCGATTTTTTCAAAGGTAGAATTACCTTTCCTATCCAAAATACTTCGGGGCGTGTCATAGGTTTTGGGGCTAGAACTTTGAAGAAAGAAGATAAAACCGCCAAATATCTAAACAGTCCCGAAAACGAAGTTTATAACAAAAGTAGAGTTTTGTACGGACTTTACACCGCCAAAAATGCTATCCCAAAAGAAAATTATTGTATTTTGGTAGAAGGCTATATGGATGTGATTTCCCTCTATCAAGCCAATATTCACAACGTAGTAGCCTCTTCGGGTACGTCGCTTACACAAGATCAAGTAAGGCTTATCAGACGATTTACCGAAAATTTGACCATCCTATACGATGGCGATTCGGCGGGTATCAAAGCAGCACTGCGTGGAATTGAAATTGGGATTGAAAATGGACTGAATCTCAAAATTGTACTCTTGCCTACCTCGCATGACCCCGACTCGTATGTCAATGAATTTGGGGGCGAAAAACTCAAGGAATATATACTCGAAAATGCCAAGGATATCGTTACCTTCAAGGCGCATTTGTTCAAGGAAGAAGCAGGGAACGACCCCGTCAAAAAGGCGGAATTGGTGCGAGAAATCATCAAAACCATCAGTTTGGTAAAAGATAATATCAAACGGAGCTATTACCTCAAGGAATGCGCTATGCTTATGGGCATCGAAGAGGAATTGCTGGCGCGCGAAACCCAAAAAATGATTGTAGGCAAAATAGCCGATGAGAAAAAATCGAAAGCAAAAGAGGAAATTACATCGTTTGAGGAAATGGATACCTACGAGGATATTTCCAAAGAGCAAGACGTAAAAAATCTATCCAAATACCCCTCCAAGTCTATTATGACGGAGATAGAACTCTGTAGAGTGCTTATAGAATACGGCGATAAAGTGTTTTCCGATTCCGAAAATCCCTTTGATACCGAGAGCAAAATTCTGGTGCTACAACATGTTTTTGAAAATGAACTCGAAAATTATGCCTTTGAATCGGAAGTGTGCTCAAAAGTATTCAATCTGCTAAAAACCAATTATTTAGAAGGAAACGTAATGCCATTTAGGTTTTATGCCACGCATGCCGATGCCGATATATCGCAGTTTACTATCAAATATTGCTATCAATATCAAGACGAACTCCTAGCCAACTGGGGCAGCAAAAATGAACATGTCAAAATCTCCAATTATGGCGATCATTTCAAGAAAGAAGTAGGTGATACCATCAAATTGGTTCGTATATCCAACCTTGAAAAACTAAGCAGACAAATCATAGAAATATGTAAAAATGAAATGGAGGGCAATTCCCTCAACGATATCGCTTTCAAGCATTTAGAAATTCAAAAAATCTTCTTGCAACGCATCAAAGAAGAAAGCACACACCTACAAAACGTATTCAGAAATACCTAAACATATTTTTTTATTTTGGGCGCGTGATCAGGTTGTAAATTCCGAGAATCGGAACTATCCGCTTTACTTCACGCCACTTCGTTCTGTTTCGTGCACGCTACTATCCTGCGCGCAAAGCCAGACACTCCCCGTTCCCGAATTTTAATTATTGTTTAAAGTTATAAATAAACAATTGAAACTCGGGACTTTCAGCATTCTCGAAAATTTTCACGATAAAATTGTATTGTATCATCATATCCTTGCTGAAAATTTATCGGGAATCTCTTCAAGACTATTAATTTAACCACAAAGAAACGCAAAGAAGACACAAAGTTTCACAAAGCTAGTTTTTTTAAAAAAAATGAATATATTTGCATAAATTGTAATATAATTGCAGATATAAATTAGATATAGAAGCAAGTATAAAGCGACACTACGATAAACATTAAAGTACTCAAAAATGAATTTTGATTTTGCAGACCAAATAAATTCCGACCTTGAAAAGCTTGATTTTGAAAAAGCTATTAATATTGCAGAAAAAGAACTTGAAAAAATTACTAAAACAGAATTTCACGAAATCATTGAGAAACAGTTTTCAAATTCTATCGACGATTTAGTAAATTGGATTGACAATTTTTACAAAGAAATTTCAAAGAAAATTGAAGTTAAAACAATGTACTTTGAAATGAACGAATTTGACATAAACACAGATGTATGGTACATAGACGGAATTGCTTATAAAGAAGACGGCGGACTAGACCTCGATGATATGGAATGGCTTTCGGATTGTACAAGAGATGTTATAACAACTAAAGAATTTGTTTTGACTGGATACGAAAAATTTCAATACTTGTTTGAAACGATTGAAGAAAAAGAAGAAAATGATGAGTGGACAGATGAAATGCAAGAAGCTAGAGATTGGTGTGAACTAATTATAATTTCCAGATTTATGGAATTAATGAAAAATGCTCACGAAACGGCAAAAGTAAGAAAATTAGATTGGGGAAATATTCCAATTTATTTTACCGAACACGCCTATGATTTTATAGTTAAATCAGACACTTTAAAAAATGCTATCGGCTAAACATTACACCATATAAAAAAGCCATTCTCTACCGCAGAACATAGAATGTAAAGGTGTATATTTTCACTTACCCATTGAAGATGTGGATTTTGGAGGTAAGAAAGTAATCGTTTTTTTGTTTTGTTGTGATAGCGATTTTGTTTTGGGATCACCTCTATTTTTGAGTTATTGTATATGGACTAGATGTACTCCAAAAGCTATTAAAAAAAATGAATATTTTACAAAAATAAATGAATATATTTGCATTCAAAAGG
>JBIPPG010000068.1:0-9903 GCA_044368545.1 Chitinophagales bacterium
TGGTTTTGTTGTCAATTACAGGAATAGGTGCACTCTGCTGACCGTCTTGCACCAAATTTTTATTAATTCGAACACCATATTTGAACAATTGTTCATCTAAATTCAAACTATGACTTTTGGCCATAAAAAGCAAATCGGGATTTTGCAAATAGCTATTATCGGCATCCATACCGTCCAAAAGCCACATTACCTTGCCACCACGCATGATAAATTGATCGATTTGGAATTTTTCAAATTCTGAAAAAGGCGCTATAGGACGAGCCACTATAAGCAAATCGCATGTTTTATAGTTCCAAGACAGCACCGTATCGCCTGTATTAGATACAAAACCTTTGCCAATTGCATTGAAGCTGACATTGTATCTACTTTCTTTTAATTTATTCGTAAAATCAAACACATAAGCTGGCGGATATTCGCCGTGTCCTTGAAGAAATGAAACGTTATAAATATCGTTATAAGACAATTTTTTAATCGCATTAGCAATTTTGTATTCCAATGAAATAGCCGAATGATTGAGCGCCTCTTCGGGGCTATATCCTATCTGATTTTCAAGAATTTGTACAGGCAATGTATTCTCCCCCACCGATACCAATAAACTTGGAAAAATAATGCGTTCTTCATATTGATCTTCTTTGCGAACCTTCAAATTGGTAGGCTGCAATCCCATTCCCGCCAACTCTTGATAAATCGCAAATTTTTCCTCTTCGGTAGCTGTGGAAGGCAATGGATTGATGAAATCAAACGAAAAACTACCGCCACTGGCACTTTTCATCTCTTGCAAAATATCTTTGGAAGAATTTTTCAACCTCAAAAAACCACTTTCCAAGTCTCCTTCCAGGTAGACTTTGATATAAATATTCTTATTATTTTGTTTGAGCAATTTGAGCGTAGCATCGGAGAGCGAGTACCTTTTTTCGGTAGTGAGGTCAAAACGCTTGTACACAAAAGCCGCTATGACATTGATCATAACCAAGCTTAATACAATAATCAACAACCGAAATCGCAAGGCATTTCGTTCTTTTTTGTTCTGAGATTGAAGACTTTTCTTTTCCATATTCATCCGCAAAATTAATAAAAAAAAACAGAAAAAATGAAAGAATCCAAAAATCTACTTTTTGGGGGGCGATTCTTGTTGAAAAATCCGTAAATTAGGGATAAAGGCTGAAGTTTTTGATTGAAAGTATTAAAAATCAATTTTCAATTTACTTTATTTAATAGAATTTGATACTTTTCATTTATTTGATTTACAATCGTATAAATATATTTTTCATCCGCCAAAATACAATTTTTAGGAATCCTCGATTCATAAAGCAATGTCTTATTTGATATAAAATCAAATACTTGATCAAAATCTTTATTTGAATAATATTCATAACCATAATGATATAATACAATCTTATTGTCCCTTAAATAAAAATATTCAATCCCCATTCCGTCATCCATTCTAAAATTATGTTCAACTTTTATAATTTGACTATTTTTTGTATACAATTTCACTAAATTGTTTGAATCCACTTCTATTTCCTTTACTGAAAAATTTTTTATTTCTTTATTTAAATTATTCTTATAATCCCATATTTGTTCAATTGAATCTTGCTTTTCTATAGTAAGTTTAGTCAAGTATGAACTTAATTCAAATGGTTCAATAAATTCTAATATTTTTTCTTTTCTCGCAGAGGATAAAGTATAAAGAGGGAAATTTTGAATAATATCTTTGGCGAAAAATAATAACAATGATATGGTAACACTAAAAAAGGATATAATTAATATGTTCTTACTTTTCATAATTCATAACAATATGATAATAATACAATTAACAATATATATTATTTCCAAAAACATTTTACTGTATTTTAATTTTATAAGTTTCTATGTATTCCTTTGTTTTAAAAGAAATTTCATACAATTCTTTTGGCAAACGATATAATAATTTCAACATTCTACCTACTTTGGTTTTTTGAGAAGCATTAAATACAACTTTTTCATTTTTGTCTTTTATGGAGATTTCTACATCTGTGGTATTTAATCCATTATATAAATAATTAGCGACAGAATCTGAATTTTCATAATTGATATAAAAATTCGTGAATTTCAAATTATTTCTAATAGAATCGGTAATATGGACTTCATACAAGCAACCATCAGTGGAATCATTTCTCTCATCGGTAATATATAAAGTATTTTCATCTTTGAAAGTTAGTGCTTCTTTTTGGGAATAAGGAATGGTAAATTTTGAAACTTTTCCTTGAGAAAATTTCTTGTTGGAAAAATCAGAGATTATATATACAATACCACTTGTCAAAATTCCAATTTGACTTTTATTGGGGCTAATTGTAGCAGAAGTGACCCAATGCCCCGTATGGATACTATCAATTAACTCTGCGGTATATTTTCCTGCCGTTTTGGGCAATTTATATATTTTTGAATAAGTACTTTTACCACGATTTTTTGAGAACAAATACAATGAACTATCGAGTGCAAAAAAGGCCTCGCAGTCAAAATTCATATTTTCTCTTGAAGGAGGAAATGAATCTTGGTCGGGGTAAGTAAATTCAATTAAATCGGCAATAACAGAATCGCTAGAATATGCTTTATCTTGGCTGATTTTATAAATTCTCAAATTTTTTCGTTTATTAGCATTGTTACCCATATCATTGATATAAAAATGAGTATCATCTTTTGTAATTTCTTCTACATCTTGGTCTATAGAATTGATAATTTTCACCTTTCTTTTTATATTCAAATTTTTATCTAATTGATAAATAAATCCACTATCATCTCCGTCATTATGCGTCCATATAGTATTTTCATTTCCAAGGATTAAGCCCGAACTTTCATGCACTCTATCAGGCAATTTTCCCAAATTTAGAATTTGTGCTTGCGATTGTACATTTATCCAAAAAGCGAATTGTAAAACAACTAAAATAATAATTTTCATAATATGTGAATATTTTAAATAAGATAACAAATATAATTATTTTTCTTAAAAATATACTTTTTTCAGATTGATAACTTTTTAATAAAATAATGATTTACTTTCTGCCCTATTGCGCGCGGGATAGTAGCGGCATCCTCCGAAGTGCTAACGGAGGAGATACAGCGGATAGCCCTTAAACGCGCCCAAAATATTGAGCAAGATATTTATAGCAGAATTTTAATATAAAAAAACTATTTTTACGCAAAAAAATATTCATGCACAAATTATATCTACTAGACGCTTACGCATTGATTTTCAGAGCTTACTATTCTATGGGGAAGAATTTTCTATATAATAGTAAAAAGATGAACGTAACGGCTATCATGGGTTTTACACGTGCGCTGTGGCAGCTGATTCAGCAGGAAAATCCTACTCATATAGCGGTAGTTTTTGACCATAAAAGCGCCAATGTACGAGTGCAAGAATTTGAGTATTATAAAGCCAATAGAGATGCTACGCCCGAGGATATAATTCTATCGGAGCCGTATATTAGACAGATAATTGAGGCGATGAAAATTCCTATTTTGGAAAAAGAAGGCTATGAAGCGGATGATGTGATTGGTACGATAGCGAAGCAAAAAGCACGTGAGAATCATTTGGTGTATATGGTAACGCCCGATAAGGATTTTGCGCAGTTGGTGGAGGAAAATATCAAGATTTACAAGCCTTCGCGTCAGGGCAGTCAGCCTGAGATATTGGGTGTGGAAGAAATAAAAGCAAACTGGGAAATAGAACATCCTGAACAAGTTATCGATATTCTAGCACTTTGGGGCGATGCGGTGGATAATATTCCGGGGATTCCTGGAATTGGGGAAAAAACGTCCAAGGAGTTGATCAAAAAATACGGAAGTGTAGAGAATTTGATAGCTCATGCGGAGGAATTGAAGGGAAAACAAAAAGAAAATGTTATCAATTTTGCACAACAAGGTTTGGATAGCAAAAAACTAGCGACTATTATAACCGATGTTCCGATTGAGGTTTCGGATGATGCGCTTATAATTGAGCCTTTTGACAAAGATAAGCTACGAGAAATTTTTACATTCCTTGAATTCAAGACTTTGCAGAAAGATATATTGGGCGAAACGGCTTCGGTTGCTTCCAATAAATCGGGACAACCGGATTTGTTCTCACAAAATTTTGCAGAGCCTGTGGATGTTGAAATTACAACAAATTTTGACTCCATCAAAACCATAGCCAAAAACTATATTCGTGTAGATAATGAAACTATTTTCAACGAGTTAAAAACTAAATTGACTAATACTCCCCATTTTGCATTTGATACCGAAACAACGGATTTGCATATCGAAAAGCTGGAAATAGTCGGCATTTCTTTTTCTACGGTGGCGCACGAAGGATATTATATTCCTTTGAAAGATAATTTTATAGCTCAAGAGTCTATTTTTGAAGCTTTGCAGCCCTTTTTTATAGATAAAACCAAAACAAAAATTGCTCAAAATCTAAAATTTGACTTAAAAGTTTTGGATAAATATAATATCAAAATAGAAGCACCTTTTTTTGATACGATGCTGGCGCATTACCTGCTGGATGCCGATTCCAAGCACGGTATGGATATGCTGAGCAAAAGTTATCTCAATTATGCGCCCATTAGTTATGAGGAAATGATAGGCAAAGGGAAAACTAAAATAACGATAGACCAAGTTGATCCTACCCTATTGACCCAATACGCCGCCGAAGATGCTGATATTACTTTTCAATTGTACCAAACTTTTGAACCACAACTGAAAGAAGTATCGAGGGTAAACGAGGTTTTTGAAAGTATAGAATTGCCTCTAATTCCTGTACTTTCGGATATGGAACAAAAAGGTGTGGCAATCGATATTCCTTTTTTGAAAAACTACTCGGATGAGTTGGCTACAGAAATTAAGCATTATGAATCTTCTATTTTTGAACAAGCAGGACAGTCGTTTAATTTGGATTCGCCCAAACAATTAGGTGAAATTTTATTTACTAAAATGAAAATTCCTAGTGATGAAAAAAAGACCAAAACAGGACAATTTGCTACAGGCGAAGAGGTTTTGAATAAATTGAAAAAAGATCATCAAATCGTACGAGACATATTGGAATATAGAGAAATAGCCAAGCTAAAATCGACCTATATTGATGCGTTGCCTAATCTAATCCACGAAAAAACTGGGCGTATTCACACATCGTTTAACCAAGCGATAGCGGCTACGGGAAGACTGAGTAGCACCGACCCCAATCTACAAAATATCCCAATCCGAACGGAGCGTGGACGTAAAATTCGTCAGGCATTTATAGCACAAAATGATGATTATCAAATACTAAGTGCGGATTATTCGCAAATAGAGTTGCGTTTGATAGCTTCATTAAGCGGCGATGAAACAATGATAGAAGCTTTTAGACAAGGGCAAGATATTCATAGCATTACGGCAAGTAAAGTACTTGGAATTCCATTTGAAGAAGTGACCAAAGAACAACGAAGCAATGCCAAAGTGGTTAATTTTGGGATTATATATGGCGTATCGGCTTTTGGGCTAAGCCAACAAAGCACCCTAAATATGAGCGAATCCAAAGAAATGATAGCGAATTATTTCCGAACCTATCCCAAGATAAAAGCGTATATGGACAATAATATTGCATTGGGACGCGAACACGGTTTTGTAGAAACTATTATGGGCAGACGACGCTATCTAAAGGACATCAATTCTCGAAATCAAATGATGCGAGGCGTATACGAACGAATCGCTATTAATGCGCCTGTACAGGGAAGTGCCGCGGATTTGATAAAAATGGCGATGATACAATTGCAAGCGGAAATCAAAAAACGTGAATTGAAATCATTTATGACGATTCAGGTACATGATGAGCTTTTATTTGAAGTACATCAATCCGAAATTGAAGAAATGAAAGATTTAGTGGTAAATACCATGCAAAATGCTATGCCAAATCTAGCGGTGCCTATTTTGGCGGAATATGGCATTGGCAAAAATTGGTATGAGGCGCATTAGAAATTGGGTAAATGATTTAAAAAATCAACTGCTTTTAAATGCTATTTCATGATATATAAAATTATTATAATGTAACATTGGTTGCAAAATAATATGTAACAAATACGTACTTTTGTCGCAAAAATCAAGTATGTATAAATATTTCTTATTATTTGCAACTATATTCGTAATTTCTTGCAATAAAAATACAAATCAAATAAAAAATGAAACCTTAACTCCTTTCGAAAAATTAAAAGCAGGTAATAAGAGATTTGTAAGTGGTTACCCTATTCATCCCGACGAAACATTAAAAAGAATAAGAGAATTGAAAAAAGGTCAAAATCCTTTTGCAGTAGTGGTTAGCTGTTCCGATTCTAGAATACCGCCAGAACTTGTTTTTGACCAAGGATTGGGTGATATATTCACAATTAGAACAGCAGGGAATGTAATTGGAGACTATGAACTAGGAAGTATTGAATATGCAGTAGAACATTTGGGGTGTAAATTGATAGTTGTATTAGGACATGAAAATTGTGGCGCTATTGATGCATTTCTTCATTCAAATCATCACAGAGACCATAATCATATTCAAAATATTATTGATTATATTTCAAAAGAAAAAGAACAAAAAATAGAATTAGATAGTATAAAAGCAAATCCGGATTTAGCTATTCGAGCGAATATAAAACACGGCTTAAATGTATTAAACAGTTCAAAACCAATACTCAACAAACATATTAAAAATAAAACGGTAAAAATTATAGGTGCATACTATGATTTAGATTCAGGATTAGTTACATTTGACGAGAATTAGTTTGCTTATTTTAGTGATAAATGCAACATTTTCTGACAGTAAATTAATAAAACGTAATAATCAAAAATTCTATCCGTTTGCTAAACTTTCTTTGATCCAATCATAGCCTTTTTCTTCAAGCTCAATTGCCAAGTTTTTGTCGCCTGTTTTTACAATTTTTCCATCATACATAATATGAACAAAATCAGGCACAATATAATCGAGCAAACGTTGATAGTGTGTTATTACCAAAAATGCATTATCGGCACTACGCAATTTATTAACGCCATTGGCTACTATTCTTAGTGCATCGATATCCAATCCCGAATCGGTTTCATCTAATATACACAATTTAGGATCCAACATAGCCATTTGGAATATTTCATTTCTTTTTTTCTCTCCTCCCGAAAATCCTTCATTGATACTACGAGTTAAGAATTCTTTATTCAACTCTACCAACTCCGATTTCTCTTTCATCAAAGCCAAAAATTCTTTAGCTTCCATTGGAGGCAAGCCATTTGCTTTTCGTTTTTCATTGATAGCTGCTTTCATAAAATTGGTGGTAGAAACCCCCGAAATTTCTACAGGATATTGAAAAGCTAAAAACAACCCTAAATGCGCTCTTTCGGCTGGGTCTAGCTCCATTAAATCGTTTCCTTCAAAAAGGATTTCGCCCGAGGTAATATCATAGCCATCTTTGCCCGTAAGTGTAGAGGCAAAGGTACTTTTACCAGTACCGTTTGGTCCCATAATTGCGTGTACTTCGCCTTTATTTATCGTCAAAGACAAGCCTTTTAAAATTTGTTTATCTTCTATCTGAGAATGAATATTTTTTACTTCTAACATATATTTTTAATAACTATTTCTTTTAATAAATTATCCTACACTATTTTCCAATGTAATTTCTAATAATTTTTGTGCTTCTACCGCAAATTCCATTGGTAATTCTTTGAACACTTCTTTGCAAAAACCATTGACAATCAAATGAATAGCTTCTTCATCACCAATACCTCTTTGATTGCAATAAAACAATTGTTCTTCGCCAATTTTTGATGTTGTAGCTTCGTGTTCTACCTTTCCTGAATTATTTTTAATTTCAATATATGGAAATGTATGTGCGCCGCATTCGCCTCCCATAAGCATCGAATCGCATTGAGAAAAATTATAGGCATTGTCTGCAGTTTTATTGATTTGCACCAATCCTCTGTATGAATTTTGGCTTTTCCCTGCGGAAATTCCTTTGGAAACGATTCTACTTCGAGTATTTTTTCCAATATGAATCATTTTGGTACCTGTATCGGCTTGCTGATGATTATTGGTAACGGCTACACTATAAAATTCTCCGATAGAATCATCCCCTTTCAAAATGCAAGAAGGATATTTCCAAGTAATGGCAGAACCTGTCTCTACTTGTGTCCAAGATATTTTGGATTTTACACCTTGACAAATCCCACGTTTGGTTACAAAATTATAAATACCACCTTTTCCTTCCGCATCGCCGGGATACCAATTTTGCACGGTAGAATATTTTATTTCGGCTCTATCGTGAGCTACTAGTTCTACAACAGCAGCATGCAGCTGATTTTCATCACGTTGTGGGGCAGTACAGCCTTCCAAATAACTGACATAACTATCATCATCTGCTATAATAAGCGTACGCTCAAATTGCCCTGTATTTTCGGCATTAATTCTAAAATACGTAGACAATTCCATAGGACAACGAACCCCTTTGGGAATATATACAAATGAACCATCGCTGAATACTGCGGAATTGAGTGCCGAATAATAATTATCGCGCGGAGGCACTACAGAGCCTATATATTTCTTAACTAATTCGGAGTGATTTTTGATAGCTTCTGAAATACTGCAAAAGATAATGCCTTTTTTCTCTAATTCTTCTTTAAATGTGGTAAAAACACTTTCACTATCCATTACAAAATCCATCGCTACATTGGCGAGCTTATTTTGCTCCATATTACTAATCCCTAGTTTATCCCACGTTTTTCTTATTTCGGGGTCTACTTCTTCTAATGAATTTAGCTTTGCTTTTTTCTTTGGCGCCGCATAATAAATCAAATCTTGAAAATTGATTTGAGGATAATCTACGTTAACCCATTTTGGCTCTTCCATCCGTTGCCATTGTTTGAATGCCGTCAATCGCCATTCGAGCATCCACTCGGGCTCTTCTTTTTTTGCCGAAATAAAACGAACGATGTCTTCGGACAAGCCTTTATTGGCATATTCTTGCTCAATATCAGTTACAAATCCATATTTGTAATCCAATTCGGTCGCTTTTTCGATTAATAAATCGTTTGTATTTTCCATTTTTATATCTACCGCATTCATAAATTGATTGACAAAAATAAGCAATATTATTTAGAACTATTCTAAAAACTGAAATAACCTTAATTTGATAAAAAAAGTTTCAGAAAAAATGATAAAAGTTTTATAAAAGCTCTACTTCAACAATAAAAAATTACCTTCAAATGATAAAATCTTATTGGGGATAAAGGACTCGGCGGAAACATTGTAAAAATAGGTATCTACAGGTTGTAGTTCCCCTTTGTAGTATCCATCCCAGCCTATTTTTTCGTCTTGGGTATAAAAAAGCAATTGTCCCCAACGATTATAAATCTTGAAATGTAACAATTTTTTGATTCCAAATCCTCGGGCATACATGATATCATTATTGCCATCGGCATTGGGAGTAAAGGCAGTAGGAACTTTTACGCCAATATCTGGAAAAATCTTTAAATCAAAGATGGCCTTATTGACAAAACATCCAAAGGTATCGCGCCATTCTAACTCATAGATTATATTTTGCATAACCGTAATTTCTGGATTAGGACAATCCAAGCAAGGAAAATCGGTAGGCTGAGGCGTCCAACGATATTTGTATAAGCCATTATTATTTGCAATGGGCAAAATTACATTTTTTCCTTGTACAACGATAGTGTCGAGCGAGTCCATTCTATAAGGTCTAACGACACCTGCTGTAATAAAAAGGGAATCGGAACATCCAAATGAGTTAATTGCTTTTAATTTTATTTTTTGTGTAGAGTCCAATTTTAATTTCTGAATAGTATCTACCCAGCTCAATCCATTTATTTTAGGTGAAATCCAAATTTTTGAAAAGACACTGGTATCTTTTGCTTTCAAAATAT
>JBIPPG010000069.1:0-9887 GCA_044368545.1 Chitinophagales bacterium
ACCATCGGTGTCAGGACATCCTCCATATTCTTTTGGTCCTGCTTGTTTAGGACATTTATCTTCGCTATCTATTATACCATCATTATCACCATCTGGGCATCCACTTGTAATAAGCGGTCCTTTTTTGGTAGGACATTTATCTTGATTATTTGGTATTCCATCTTCATCATCATCTGGAGGAGCACATCCCAGATTATCACAATCTCCTGGAATTCCTTTACACTTATCAATTTTATCAGAAATTTTATCTCTGTCAAAATCTTTAGGTACTTTCTTATTCATAATTGGGATATTCACACTAAAATTAAACCCAAAATTTTTAGTTTGCTTTTTAGCTCCTGTAGCAATTAACCAATCTTGAACTGCTAGATTAAAACAGAATAATCTCAAGCCTGTGCCTACATTTAGTTCCTTGCTGAGCATGTGATATTGTACAGGGAAATAAATTCCAAATGCTTTACCTTCCCAGCGTGGTACGATGCTTACAAATGAATTATTGAGCATTGAAGCCGTTTTGTTGTTGAGTACAAAAGATAAAGTACCATTGACCGCTACATACAATCCTTTCCATACTCTATAATCAAAAAACAAATTGGCTCTTGTAGGTGTCCATACGCTATAATTAACTGGGGTCGTATCAATTTTAACTCCAATTAGCGCTAAAGAATCTCTAAACGCTTGATAATCATAAGGTTTTTGAAATTTCTTAAATCGCTCCATTTTAAATAAAGAACTATCAAAAGTAACAGAAGATAATGGAATAGAACTATTAAAAGCCACTTGACCAAAATCAATGACACTAATCCCAATTCTATATTTATACTTATTTAAATCATTTCTTAGATTGTTTGTTTTACAATCCATCTCGTATGTGTAGTCTTTACCATCTCTTTTTTCATATATTAAGCCTATATCGGCTCCAAATCCCAAGTTATCAAAACCAAATTTTGGTGTTTGGAATTTTCCATTTTGATAAAAAGCATTGGAATAATAGGTATTCATTGTACCATTGGCGGTTCGAGCAAAATCTCTATCCAATACATCTACAAACAAATTATCGGATTGAAACGAATTGTTCAATAAACCTAAATTAGCTTTAACTGTAATGGCTGCTTTAAGATAATTTTTTTTCTTGTTTATGAGTTCTCTTCCGTATGTTAAACCAATATAAGCCCAAGCCGTTCCATTAGCCCCAAAGCCCGAGTTATCAGAAGGCTTATACGTAGAGTCGTCTTTAGAATCATAAGCAAAACGAGCTAATAACTCAGACACATTATTTACCGTAAAAAAAGTTTTGACACCTGTAGAAAGTGCGATAGAATGCTTTTGATTGAAATTATACATCAAGCTAATAGAAGGTATATCCATAACGGCATAAGCACTTTTTTTACTGCCATCAAGAGTTTGTGGTAAATAAGTTCTTCTATTTGAGTCCACGATATTTGGAGGAGAAAAAGAAACCAAATCCTTGCTGGCTCCCACAAAATTATTACTAGCGCTCATCCCTATTCCAAACAAGGTTGCGTGAAATTTATATCTACTATCCACTATTTCAGCGGGATTGTATTTAAGTCCATGAACCCCAGCAAATGGAGTATTAAACTCCCCAAAATTCAACTGGGAAAAAACATTTTGAACTGTAAAAAGCAACAAAATTTGTAAATATAATCTCATTTTATTCGTATTAAAAAGCGCAAATTTAATTTTTTTTCAGTAAATACTATAATTTTTAATTTTAACGCAATGTAGCGCCAACTTCTTTCTTCAATGTTTCGAGTACTTTATTGATATATTTTTCAATATCAGCATCTTCCATTGTTTTTTGTTTATCCTGCATTGAAAAACGTATAGCATATTGTTTTTTCCCTTCAAAAGCGGCATCTTTAAACACGTCAAACAAACTCACATCGAGCAAAACTTCACGCAATTCTTTCTTGCAAACTTGCTCCAAAGCTGAAAAAGAGACTGCGTCGTCAACGATTAATGCTAAATCTCGTTTTACAACTGGGAATTTTGAAATTTCGGTATATGTTATTTTTTTGTTAACTACCAATTCGTATAAAGCATCTATATTTATTTGAGCAAAAAATAAATCTTGTTTGATATCAAATGATTTTTTCATTTCATTGGACACTTCACCCATTTGGCCTATTTCATTCTTTTTGTATAAAATTTTGGCGCCGTAATTAAAGATTTTTATTTCTAAATCTTCAAACTTCAAATTGTCTATAAAACGATTCAAAATAGATTCAACCGTAGATTTAATATGAAAATAACTAGAAGTATCACCTTTTGGTTGTAGCCAAGTAGGTGCTTGATGATTTCCCGAAATCAAAATTCCTAAAACTTTTGATTGATTATAAGCCCCAGAATTGAAATAGACATTTCCGAATTCATAAAACTTAATATCCTTGCTATCTCTGTTAATATTGTATTGAGCTACTTCAAGGAATCCTGGCAAAAGATGTGTGCGCATACAATCCAATTCGCTGGTCATAGAATTGAGAAGCATAATAGGATTTTCAAAATACTTTGATTGCGAAATAGAATTTGTCATAATTTCGTTGAATCCATCGCCTTGCAACGAAGCACCAATATGCTCTTCTAGCTTATGACGCGAAATTTTATCGGTAAAAACAATATTGCTTTTCAAATGTTTTGGATATGGAACCGCATCATAGCCCGTAATACGGAGTACTTCTTCTATTACATCCTCTTCTCTATTCACATCAAATTTGAATAAAGGCACTTTTAAGCTCCAAGTTTCATTTTCATATCCTTCAATTTCTATTTCTAAATTTTTCAAAATAGCTGAAACTTCATCGGTATTCATTTTTCGACCTGCATACATATCCAGTCGAGTTTTGGTCAATGTAACCGAATAAGGCTCAAACACACCCTTTTGAATAGACACAATCTCCGAAGCCAAAGACACGCCTGCTATTTCGGACAACATAGAAAGCATTTTCTGCATCACAAACTGTGCTGCATTAGGATTCACACTTTTTTCAAATTTTGAAGAAGATTCAGTTTTAACATTCAAGCGAGTGGATGTTTTACGAATACGAGTAGCTTCAAAAAAAGCACATTCGAGCATTAAGGAAGTTGTTTCATAGGTAACACAACTATTTTTGCCTCCTATAATTCCTGCCAAACAAAGACTTTTTTCTTTATCCGCAATCACCAAATCCTCAGCCGTCAAGTTTAGTTTTTGATCGTTTAATGATTCAAATTTTTCGTTGGCATCCAAATTTTTAACTTGAATAGCTCCATTTGCAATTTTTTGATAATCAAAACAATGCGTAGGATAGCCCAAATCGTGCAAAATATAGTTGGAACAATCCACAACTGAGTTTATGGATCGTTCACCAATTACTTGCAAGCGAAATTTCAACCATTCGGGGCTTTCAAACTGAGTAATTCCAGTCAATACAGCTCCTTGATATATTTTACAATCCTCCGAAAGTACTTCAATCTCTAGTTTTTTAGTATCCGATGACTTTTGAATAGCACCAAAGGTTTTCCCATTTTGATTGTAAGTATGAGGAATATTTTTAGCTTCCATAGCTACATGCAAATCGCGCGCAACCCCTTGATGGCTCATCGCATCGGTACGATTGGGAGTCAAACCTATTTCTATAGCTATATCTTGGTGAATTTGATAATAATCCTTGGCTAAAGCACCTACTTGAGCATTGGCAGGCAAAACAATAATGCCATCATGCGACGTTCCCAATCCTATTTCGTCTTCGGCACATATCATCCCAAAACTCTCTTCGCCACGGATTTTGGCCGCTTTGATTTCAAAAGAATCGCCCGAGGTGGGATATAAAACCGCACCAACGGTAGCTACTACCACTTTCTGTCCTACGGCTACATTGGGCGCACCACACACAATTTGATGTGTACCATAGCTTCCTAAGTCTACTTGAGTTACTTTTAATTTATCCGCATTGGCATGTTTTTCGCACGCTTTTACCTCGCCTATTACCAAACCTTCCAAGCCACCTTTCACCGAAGCTATTGGCTCCACAGCTTCTACTTCCAAACCTATGGATGTCAATATTTTGGAAACTTCATCTACGCTTAATTCGGATTGTATATAATCATTCAACCAATTCCAAGAAATTCTCATGCTATGCTATAATATTATTAATCTGCAAAGAAACGAATTTTTGGGCATTTTTTGTGATTTTTTTGTATTATTGAGATGAAAACATATTGAAAAAACCGTTTATACATTCAATATAGTCCAATCTTCGTTTCACTTGATTGTAAAATTTGATTGGAACAAATAAGATAAAAAGCTGAATGCTATGCAACGTGCGCGCGGGATAGTAGCGAGCACGAAACGAAACATCGTGAAGTGAAGTAAAGCGGATAGCACGAAAACGCGCCCAAATTAGTTCTTTATGAAAAAAGTTTCAATGCAACAATAAGAGCAAATAAAATTCCCATAACCCACATAAGCATTTTAAATTGCGTTTCCATTTTATCTTCTACTCTTTTAATTTCATTAAGAGTCAAATCCATTTTATTCAATACTTTTTCCATATCATTCTCTATTTTAATATCAATTAAATTGAGCAAAGCCTTTTTATTATTATCAAGAGCTTCCAAATTAGTGTCAATTTCATTCAAATTCATAGTGCAAATATACGAATTTTTAATATTAATAATTAAAAATTATTCAACCCTTAAAATGTCATCGACATCCCCATCAAAACATTGATTCCAGCCTGAGGAAACACATAATTAAAATCCGAAGCTGGAGTTACATCTCCATTCGAAGACACAAACCTTCCTGTATTGTATGTATACGCATTGGTAAAAGTTTTGGTGTCAAACAAATTATTAACCAATAGATTGAAGGCTATTTCCTTTGCAAATTTTGGCTTGATTTTATGTTCTGCCGTGAAATTAAAGAAACTATATAGAGGAATAGATTTAGATGTTTCCTGAGTATTGTCTATATATTGCTTGCCAACAGTCTTATTATTAATAGCAATAGAAGTGCGTGGAAGTCCTGTCCATTTTAATTCTACAAAACTATTCCAACGAGGCGTAAATGCAATATCTACGTTATTCTTTGTAATTTTCTCTGTATATTGATTATTAATAGTATAATCTTCATTAAATGCATTGATAAAATAAGTATAATCAACAATTTTACTGATATTATAAGCAATGGATGAAGACAAAGTTAACTTGGGAGCAAATTGGTAATTAGCCATAAACTCAGCACCAATTCTGTAGCTTTTATCTACATTTTGTCTAATGGGTGATCCTACATCATTCACTGCGCCCGTATTGATCAATTGATCTTTGTAGAGCATAGCAAATATATTCGTTTCAATTTGAAGTTTTTCAGTATTGTAAATATGCCCCAGTTCAAAATTTAGCATTTTTTCAGCTTTTGGATTTTCGTTCATTTTGGCATCTATAAAGTCACTTCTATTAGGTTCTTTTTGTCCAATTCCCGCAAAAAAGTACATTTTATTCTTATGATTAATAGCATAGTTTACACCTATTTTAGGATTAAAGAAAAGGAATTGTTGGTCGATAGCTAATAGAACATTACCATTTAAGATTCCCGATGCGGTATAATTGACCATTCGCGCTTGTAAATCAATATTGAACACCCAATTTTTAAGCGTAAAAGACGATTTTGTAAAAAAAGTAGCGTCTGACTTAGAGGAATTATTTTTGTAATATCTAAAGGGCAACGTAAATGAAGGATTATCTATAATAGACACAAGTTCTCCAAAATGATTTCCGCTATAATTATTGAAATGCAAAGCCGTTTGATTTTGGAAAATTCCTTTTTGGAAATTATTAGACATATTGAATCCAATCAAATGATTATCAAGCCAAAGCTGTCTTACCAAATCGCTTGATTGTGTGGTATTAATATTATAATTGCTCAAACTTTGTCCCACTTTGTACTCTTCATAGAAGCCACCCCCTTTGACATAATAAGCCGAAAATCCAGACTGCCAATTGGAGGTCCACTCAAAATTATTGAGCCATTGAATATGGGTTTGGCTATAGTCATCTACTTGATTTTCATAAGGATTTCCCGTTTTTTGCTCATAATCCGTTCCTGCAATATTGTATTTTCTATTATTGGCATATTGGTTCTGCTCTACCCCATACCAAGCCTGGTAAGTCTTTTCATTTCCGTTGAATACTATCAAATGCGTATTAAATTTCTTTTGATAATTTGAAAGTGCTAAATAAGAAGAATTTAGACGGCTAAAGGCTCTATCTATATAGCCATCGGAAGTAGCATAAGTAGCTCTTGCCGTAGCTTGCCACCCATTTTTCAATAGACCTGTAGATCCCATTACCGAGGTTCTAAGCGTATTAAAAGAGCCCAAACTAGTAGATAATTTCAAAAAAGGTTGTGTGTATTTTTTAGTAGTTTTGATAGAAACCGAACCGCCAAAACTAGTTCCTCCAAGGGTAGAAAACCCAACACCTCGTTGCACTTGAATATCATCGGCACTTGAAAGTATATCAGGAATATTGACCCAATAAACCGAATGACTTTCGGCATCGTTGTATGGAATTCCATTGATATTGACTTGAATACGTTGAGCATCGCTTCCGCGAAGATTCATATTGGTGTAGCCAATACCATTTCCAGCATCGCTACTAAAAGTGAGCGAGGGAACGCTTTGGAGCAATACAGGTATATCTTGTCCCAGATTGAGCGAGGACAATTGCTCTACTTTTATATTTTGGAATGAGTTTAAATACGTTTGATTGGCACGAACCGAAAGAATATTAATTTCTTTTTGAAACTGAACGGTATCTTTCATTTTACGCTGCGCAAAAGAAAAATTGGCAATAAAAATCAATACTAAAAAAATGCTATTTTTTTTCATAAACTAGATAATTTAAATGAATAAATAAACTATCTAGGGATACATTTCATCCAATAGAATGAAAAACATCGCAGCTTTCTTCCCTACGTTGGCATTAACCAAATCAGGTAAATAAGGGTTTTTTCTCAGCATTTAGAATAATCTAATGCACCCCTAGAAAGTTTTATGCAAAATTATATCAAAAAAAATTAATGCGACGATTAATTCATCAAATCTTCAATTTCCGACACTTCAATAGGACAGTCTTTGAATAAATCGATGTGAATTCCGTCTGATTTTACTACTATATCATTTTCTATACGAATACCAAGACCTTCTTCTTGAATATAAATTCCTGGTTCGCAAGTCAATACCGCATTATTAGGAATCAATGAATAATGATTTCCTACATCATGAACATCTAGCCCTAGGAAATGTGCAACGCCATGTGGGAAATACTTGCGATATAATGGATTCATAGGGTCTTGATTCTGCACAGCCGTAGCATCAAGCAATCCCACTTGAACTAATTCCATTTCCATCAACTTTTTACATTCATTGTTGTAATCCAAAAGTGAAATTTGGGTTGAAAACAACTTTTTGCATTCTTTAAATACATTGAGACAAGCATTATAAATAGTTTTTTGTCTATCCGAAAAACGACCACTTACGGGAATTGTACGTGTCATATCCGAAGCATAATTGGCAAAGCTACTTCCTACGTCCATCAATAATAAGTCTCCATTTCGCAATTCTTTGTCATTATCATTATAATGCAATACACATGCATTGGCACCACCAGCAATGATAGGATTGTAAGCATGAATAGCCTTATTTCTATTAAAAATATACGTGTATTCCGCTTCTACTTCAAATTCATATTTGAATTTTTTCATATCTTTCAATATAGATTTAAACGCTTCAATGGTAATGTTTGAAGCCGCTTGAATCATATCTATTTCTTGTTGTTTTTTTGCAGTGCGAAGCATTCCCATAATGGGTGCCGAACGCTCAAATTGATGCAATGGAAATTGAGTTTTTATTTCATTCAAAAATCGTAAATCTTTATAATCTCCATCAAAATGAGCACGGTCATGTTCGTTCAAATTGACATAAACATGAGCTGCATAGTGCATCATCATATCAAATTGGTTTTTAAAGCCCTTATTCCATTGAATATGTTGTATTCCCGAAATTGAAGTTGCTTGCTCTTTTGTATATTTATAGCCTTCCCAAACTTTGATGAGTTCGGAAGTTTCTTTTACGAACAAAACTTCTTTCCAAGCCTCATTGGGCGCATCGGGGAATAAAACAAGTATAGTATCTTCTTGGTCAATTCCTGTAAGATAGTACAAGTCTGGATTTTGGAAAAATGCGTGTGTAGCATCGGCAGATTTCATAAATTGGTCTCCCGAATGAAAAATTGCGATAGAATTGGGTTTTAGCTGAGCTACAAAATCCTTTCTATTTTGAATAAATAAAGAAGAATCTAACGGACTAAATCGTTTCATACATTGAAATTTGAATACTTTTTAAAAAACATAACCGACATTAAAGCCAGTGCCAAAAGTAGTCAATTTATCCGATTCGGTTCCAGAAAAATAATTATGAAATATAGATTTGAAGAACATACTTACTGTAAAAGCATTGTCTCCATCAAATTTATTTATCAATCCCAATTCAATTTTTGCACCGGGGTTGTATAGCATATAAGTTCCCTCCACGTATTTCAAATCGAAAGCCGTAGGTTTTTCTTCTTTTGTTTTTTTCATATCAGAAGAAAGAGCTAATGCATTGATATATGACAATGAAAAATAATATGAAGTTGATTTTGAATTTTGGTCCGTCAAATATTTTATTCCAAGTGGAATTTCCATCATATGCGAACGATTCATCTGATATTGATAGCCTTCGGCATCTTTATTTACCCACATTTCAAAAGGTGCATAATTGTAGTTCAATCCAGTCATAAATGCAACATTACAAGACAGAAATTTGCTTACATCTACACCTGCCCCAAAACCAATTCTCATACCACGCATTACTTTATCTTGTCCAGAAAGTACACCATTAAACTCAGGCCCTGCAAAAACCCTAACTTGAGTATTCCCGCATTCTTGGGCATTTAGGTTAAAAGTAGTAATTAGCAATAAAATTGAAAATAAAGTGTATTTTTGTATCATGATTTTTAATTTTTAATAATTTGAAATATTCTTCTAACCCATCAAATTTTAGGCAAATGTACTATCTTTTTTAGACAATGTACAGTTTTTTATAATTTTTAACCTTTTTTATGATAAACCTTGTTAGAATATAGAATTTAATTACAAATAAATATGACCGATTTATTTTACAACGCACATTTCAATAAACTACCTATCAATCTCAAAGCCTTTGATTCTTTGTTTCTTATAGGCTCCTGTTTCTCCAATAATATATCCGAAAAATTACAAGTTCGAAAATTTGACATCCAATCCAATCCTTATGGTATTTTGTTTGATACTCTTTCTATTCATAAAGCAATAAATGAAATCATAGACCATAAAATGTATGATGAATCAGACCTTTTTTATCATAATGAATTGTATGGAAGCTGGAATCATCATACCGAATTTTCGGATACATCCACTAAAATTTCATTAAAAAATATAAACAAAAAAATAGCAGAAGCTCATATTTTTCTAAAAAAAACAAAAACTATTATTATCACGCTGGGCTCAGCATTTTCGTATTATCACAAAAAAAATCAACAATTTGTGGCAAACTGTCATAAAGTACCCCAAAAAGAATTTGAGAAGAGAATGATTCATTCCAATGAACTTTCAATCCTATTGAATGAAATTATTGAACGAATAAATACTTTTAATCCTTTTGCTGAAGTTATTTTCACCATTAGCCCCGTAAGACATCTTAGAGATGGCGTAATAGAAAACAACCGAAGCAAGGCTCAACTCATTGAAGCTGTACATCATACAATTTCTTCCAATCCAAAAACACATTATTTTCCATCGTATGAAA
>JBIPPG010000351.1:0-2779 GCA_044368545.1 Chitinophagales bacterium
TCAAAATTGGAAAATCAAGTATCGAGTTATATCATTCGAAATGGTATGTACATACTTCTTGCACCGCAAGATGGACAAATTGTACAAGCAAAAAAGGCGGGTATTGGCGAAATTATCAAAGAAGCCGAAAATATTGCTACCATTGTGCCAAATGTAGCCAATTATGCCGTAGAAATGTTTGTAAGGCCCGTGGATTTACCTTTGATAAATATGGGGCAAAAAGTGCGTTTTCAGTTTGATGGATTTCCAGCAATTGTATTCAGCGGTTGGCCCAATAGCAGCTACGGAACCTTTGGTGGCGAAATCAAAGCCATCGAAAGCAACATAAGCGACAATGGCTATTTCCGTATATTAGTAACCGAAGATACCAAAGATAAAAAATGGCCCAAAGAACTTAAAATAGGAAGTGGTGCTCAAGGAATAGCACTCTTAAAAGAAGTACCTATTTGGTACGAATTGTGGCGAAATATCAATGGATTTCCACCCGATTTTTATAAAATAGAGAAAAATGAGAAGAAAAAATAAACAATTGATATTTGGGATTTGTTTCCTGCTGTCCAATTTTGCTTTTGGATTTCATACCGATAGCACAAATTTTCATACGCTGAGCGCTGAGGAGTTTTTAAAAATAGTCAAAACCTATCATCCCGTAGCGCGTCTCACACAGCTAGATATTGATATCAGACAAGCCCAAATCATATCGGCACGAGGTGCTTTTGACCCTATTTTGAGCTATCAAATGGGTGAAAAAGTCTTGGACAATAAGGAGTATTACAGCTATTCTAGTCCTATGATTAAAATTCCCACTTGGTTTGGGATGGAATTTCAGGCAGGTATGGACAATTTGAGTGGCAATAACACCGACCCTACCGAAACTTTTGGACAAAGTCATTTTATAGGAATAAGTGTGCCTCTTGGAAAAAATCTACTGATGGATAAGCGACGTGCCGCACTCAAACAAGCCAAAATATTGAGCGAAATGGCGGTAGTAGAACAGCAAAACGAAATCAATAATTTGCTGATGGAAGCTATGGAATCTTATTGGAATTGGGTAAAACAATATGAAATCTACCAAATCATAAAACAAAATGTAGCTGTCAATAACGTACGTTTTGAATTGATAAAAAAAGGATTTGAAAATGGCGAAAGACCCGCTATTGATACCATTGAAGCCCTCACGCAGCTGCAAACCTTTCAAAATCTTGAAATTCAACAAAAAATGTTGTTTCAGAATGCAACGCTCTTGCTCTCTGTGTATCTTTGGTCGCACAACCAAACGCCCTACACCTTGCCTGCGCACGTAGTGCCACAAAAAGGCTGGGAAGCTGAGTCCCGTATCCAAAAAGCAAATGTAGCCTTATCGCCGCTCTTGGATGCAGGGCTGGTATCGCATCCCGAATTGATGATTTATGAAAAAAAATACGATTTTTTGAAGGTAGAACGAAAACTAAAGTTTCAAGAACTCCTCCCCAAAGTAGACCTCAATTATGACCTTATAGGCAAAAGCGATCAATTTGGTAAAACACTCAACAATGCCAACTGGATGGAAAATAATTACCGATTTGGACTCAAAGTAGACGTGCCGCTCCGACTTTCGTTGGGTAGAGGAGAGTACCAGCAAGCCAATCTGAAAATCAATGCCGTAGCAATCAATAAAAATCAAAAAGCCTGGCAAATAGAAACCAAAATCAAAAGCTATTTCAATGAATACGTGGCATTGCAAAAAATGATTTCCATTCAATCGCAAAACACCTCCAATTTTAAAATGCTTGTAAACGCCGAAGAGAAAAGACTCGAAAATGGCGAAAGTTCTATCTTTTTAATCAATCAACGGGAAAGTAAATGGCTCGAAAGCCAAGAAAAATTGATAGACCTCAAATGCAAATTTTATAAAAACATCTATGCCCTCCAATGGAGTGCGGGGATATTGAGGTAGGATTTTTTGGGCGCGTGATCAGGTTGAAAATTCCGAGAATCGGAGCTATCCGCTTTATTTCACGCCACTTCGTTCTGTTTCGTGCTCGCTACTATCCTGCGCGCAACACCACGTGAATATTTTAAATCTATTGTCTAAAATCTCACATCTAAAGTCTACTATTTCACAAAGAGCCATAAAGTTTCTCAAAGAAAGAAGCTAAGTTTAAAAAAAAACTTGAAATTAAATCTCACTTCTTCATTTCTATAAAAATAACAAAATTATTGATATAAATTATAAAATAATTATTTATTTTTTGTACTTTTGCATTAGAAATAATAATTTTTCTACTTTTAATAATTATTTATGATAACTATAACTTTGGATGATAATAATCCTAAACTAATCAAGGCATTAAAATCAATAATCGAGTGCTTTGATGTAAATTATAAAATTACAAATCCCTCTTCAGAAAAGATGGAATATACAAAACAAGAGTTTGAAAAAAAATTAGAGAAATCTAAAAAATCAGGTATTGCTTATGAATTTTCAAATGAAGCTGACTTTTTAAGCTATGTAAATGAGCTTTAATGAAAATTATAATTACCAAAGATGCCGAATTAGATTTAATAAAACATAAAAAATCAGGGCATAAAAAAAATATAAATAAGATTTCAGAACTTATTGCAGATATATCAAAAAGTCCTAAAAAAGGTATTGGGAAACCAGAACAACTAAAACATAAAGAAAATGAAACTTGGTCACGGAAAATAGATGAAAAACATAGAATAGTTTATGAAATTATTGAAAATGAGATTTTAATTCTATCATTTTGGGGACATTATTCAGATAAATAATTCTATT
>JBIPPG010000070.1:0-9818 GCA_044368545.1 Chitinophagales bacterium
ATGTCCTGAAAGACCAAAACCTGTTATATCTGTCGCACATTTTACACCAATTTCTTGCATTATATCTGCAACTTTGTCGTTTAGTTCGCATAATTGATTTGTTAATGCAATCTCTAAATCGTTGGATAATAAGCCCTTTTTTAATGCTTGGCATAATATACCTGTTCCCAATGGTTTTGTTAAAAACAAAGTGTCTCCTTCTTTTCCATTTGAATTTGTAATTATCTTTTTAGGATTTACTTGACCAATAACTGCTAAACCGTATCTAATTTCAGAAGAAATAACTGTATGACCTCCACATAAAATTGTGTTTGCATTATTACAAACTTCTGAACTTCCTGATAAAATATCTTCTAAAACTTCATTTCCTAATTTATCATCAAAGCAAACTATATTAAGTGCTAAAATTGGTTTTCCTCCCATTGCATAAATATCTGAAAGGGCATTGGTAGCCGCTATTCTACCAAAATCACGAGGGTTATCAACCAATGGTGCAATAAAATCAGTTGTGAATATTAAAGCGTTATCATCGTTTTGAAAATATACACAAGCATCATCACCTGTATCATAACTGACAATTAAATCTTTAAATTTCGAGTTGGGTAGTTTGTCAAGAATTGAATACAAATCTATTGCATTCATTTTACCTGCACAACCACCGCAATTAACCGTTTGAGTTAATTTAACTTTCATTATCGTAGTTTAATAATTTTTTCAACTAATTTATTTTCTTTTAAATAATTTGCTACTGATTTTGGCACTAAATGTTCCCATTCTTTATTTTCTTTCATTTTATTTCTTATATCAGTTGCTTTAATTCTATTGTTGTCATCTTTTTCTGTTGGTATTTCTTCAACATTTTCATCTCCATATAAACTTATCAAGTCGGCAAATTTATCTTTACCCCATTGGTCAAAAATTGTTAAATAATATTTGACATTATTTATATGATAAGAGGGTAATAAATCTTTTCTATTAATTGGAAATGGTATAATTTCAAACTTTTCTCTCTCTAATCCTCTTTCAATTAATGCTAATTTTATCATTTCAAGTCTTTCAACATAGTTCAAAGGATTATTTTGAGGCTTTGACCTTTCAGTATTTGACGCACTCGGTTTTATATGTGATTCATCTGCGTTTGTGATTCCAATATATAAATAATCACATTTTGAAATCTCAACTGCTTTCATAATGTAATCTTCTAAATGTCCATTGTGTAAAGGTTGAAATCTTCCGTGAACTAAAGTTATTTTTTTTGTCATTTCGTCATTTTTTGATTAATATTTTGCTCTGTCGCTTGTTTTATGCACTGTCGCCATAGAATGACCGCTAACGTTTTGCAGATTGGCGATGGGCGGGCATTTCAGCACAAATGTTTGTTCGGAGAACTGAATTTTCGGCTACCACAAAACTGTCAAGCGGAGACGAAACCCCGCCTATTGCCAATGAGCTGTTACCTGCTGTGCTTTCTTTCTGTCTCATCATTTTAGTCCGCTAATCCTTGATACCAACTTGTGCATTTAGTATTCCATTGCTTCCCTTTCCAGTTAACTTTTCCGTCAACCCACATATTCTTTTTTACTCCATTACTTGTCCCATATAACCAATTGTCTGTGAGGTTCTCATAAGTTGACGTTGAAATTTCGATGTGATTTGGTCCGTGTCCTTGATTTGCAATAGCGTTTGCATAGTTAACACACCAACCTAAAAAAACTAAATCATTATTGTTGTCATTTTTGGGAAGTCCAGCACGAACAATTAATACGTCACCCCAATCAATTCCAATGCAAAAGTCCAACTTTGAAAATTGTTCAAAATACTTTGTGAATTTTACATCTAATGCCCATTTTAATTGAAATGCTGTCTTAACAGCATTGTCGATGTCACTTTTTAATTGAGCTGGAAAAAAAGCTAAAACACTATCACCGTTGAAACTTCTTAGTTGTCCTCCATTTTCTGTTATGATTTTAGTGGCAATTGTCAAAAATGATTTGTGGATTTTACCACAAGTCTCTTTGTCGTGAATACGTAACAAGTCAGTCGATTTTCGAAGGTCAATGCAAAATGCCGTCAGCTTAATTTTATAAGCTTTTTTTCCAAACGCTACATTTTCTGGCGATGGAATTGTCTTTGTTTCGATAATTTCATAATCACCTGTTGTGTAGTCTTTGATTTTATCTTCAAGTTCTTTGATATAGCCCATTACGAAAAATATTTTAGTCCGATTAATAAAATGAATAAGAATATCTGGCATTGCAATGCAATTAAACTTCTGTTGTAAAAAAGAAATTTCTTGTCTGCAATTTTTGAGTTTTCATAAACTTGATAAAGAATGTCTGTCAAGCAAGTTTCCAATGTCAGCTTATTGTAGTCATTTATGAAATCTTTTACTTCAATTCTTGATGAAATGTGCTTAAAATATATTGTTTTGGATGCGGAATTTCCTGAATGTTTGTCTGAACGTGGTGAGATGGTGAATAAGGAAAATATTATAAAGAAAAGGAAAGCCAAGAAAAACAAACCAAGTATTAATTTAGTTAAGAAATTTAGGTCACACAAACTTTGAAAGTTGGTCAATATAAAAGTTGTTGTCACACCGCTGATGACAAGAAGCACATTGATTTTTGTGTCTGCAAACTTTATTAAATTTTGAACATTGTCCAAAAGTTTAAAAGCTGTATCTATTTTTCTGTTTTCGTCCATTTTATTTATGTCTGTCGTTAATGGTTTGGGTCGTCTAGCATTGCAGGTAACGTACAAATTTACGCATTTCGTGAATATGAAATTTAAAACCTTCGTGAATCCAATTGCTAAAATTTGTTAATTGTGTTGATTGTCAATTAATTAAGTTTGAGAATCATTTTATTTTTTTTAGATTTGCGAAAGTTTAAAATATTTGTTTTGTGTAATTATAAATAAAATATACTATGGAAATTAATAGATTATTGAAACAATTTGAAGAAAAATTACTAATTCAACGATATAGCCAATCTTCAATCTTGAGTTATAAAAATTTGATAAATAGGTTTTTGTCTCTAGCTTTAAAAAAATACAGCCATCCTTTGGATATTTCATTAGAAAATATAGAAAAATATATTTTAGGTCTCATACATAACAAAAAAATATCTCAATCGTATCAAAAAATGAATTTGGCCGCTATCACTAAATTTTATAGTTTGTTATTTGACAAAAAAATGTCTTTGCATCACTTATATCCAAAACGAACGGAGCATACACTCCCAAAATATCTTTCACAGTCTGAAGTGAAAAAAATGATATTAAATACAGATAATCTCAAACATAAATGTATCCTTTGCCTTTTGTATGCTGGAGGTCTTCGATTAGGCGAAGTACTCAATTTAAAGCTGACCGATATAGATTCTACCAAAATGACCTTAAACATAAGAAAATCTAAAGGAAAAAAAGATAGACAAGTGATGCTTTCCGAAAAATTGTTAATCTATTTGAGGGAGTATTATAAAGAAAATAAACCCAAAGATTATGTTTTTGAAGGACAATTTAATGAACAATATTCGGCAAGAAGTGTCCAAATGCTTATAAAACAAATAGCTACAAAATCAAATATTACCAAAAAAGTAACGCCCCATATTCTCCGTCATAGTTTTGCTACTCATTTATTAGAAAACGGAATTGATATTAGAATCGTTAAAGAATTGCTTGGGCATAATGATATAAAAACTACAGAAATCTACACACATATAATGGATGTTGCCAAACAAAAGATAAAAAGTCCATTAGATGATTTGTAATACTGTTTTTGGCTATTTTAGAAGATCCGTAAGATTGGTATAACTTGGGTGTAGTGCGTGTGGTGCTGGGCTCCCGAATTCCCGAATTTCCGAATTCTTTGTCTCGGGACAGGCGTTCCTCTCGGGACAGGTAGGGATAGGAACGAACACGAAATGGAACGAAGAGGAATGAAGTAAAGTGAATAGCTCCGATTCTCGGAATTTGTAACCCGTTTAAGCGCCCAAAATAAATTGAGACAAAACCCTAAGTTTTTATTTTTAAGCCAAATTGCTTCAATCATTGCCGTTGCTCAAATTATAGCGATAGATAATATCCCAAAACAAGAAAATCTAAACCTGTTTCGTCGTTGATTTTATAATCAAATTGATGAATATAGCCAATGTGTAGTGTAGTTTTTTTGGAAACTTTGTATTGTATCCCCAAAAAACTTCTATTTCTTTCAAAATAGGGCTCCTTATCTGTGAAAAATAACTCGTTATTGCACGTCAAATGTAGTTTGGATTTGGTAGAATCCAAAAATGAAAGCGGAAATGAAATGCCTAGCCTGTATCGAAAACGGTTTCGGTACCCATTGGAAGTAAATCGTAGCTCGGTACGGTATCGATGTTCTATCTTTAGATGTCCAATTTTTTGATTTAAGGATATTTGAGGCCACAGCCTTATCTCATTATTGTTTTTGGGAAGTGCAAAATTTCCATTTTCGGAATAGGTCTGATAGTTTCCACCTGCAAGAGTAAACAATACATTCTCGTTTAATGCAAAATTAGCACCTCCTTTTATTTCATGGTAATGAAAATTGGAATAAAAACCCAATGAACGAAGCTGTGCTTCGGAAAACAAACTCCATTTTTTATTAATGGTGTATTTGACATTAAATATATTCCATGATCCCAGACCTTTTGTTTGAGCCTGAATAAAAGTTGGAAATATAATTAATAGCAATACAATTTTTTTAATCATTTTTTTGGGGTGGTTTTCATTTGTATAATATCTACAAGAAATGCAAACGCCATAGAAAAATAGATGTATCCTTTTGGTATTTCGATATGAAATCCTTCTGCTATCAAGGCCATTCCTATCATCATCAAAAAGCAAAGTGCCAAAATTTTGAAAGACGGATGTTTTCGAATAAACTCGCTTATAGGTTTTGATGCAAAAAGCATAATGAGAACGGTAGTGATAACGGCTGTGTACATAATCCATAGCTCGCTCACCATCCCTACGGCTGTAATGATAGAATCGATAGAAAACACTAGGTCTAGGATGATTACCTCGGTTAAGAGTTTTTTAAAACTGATTTTTTGGGGTATGTTGGGTGACTCTTGGGATGCTATTTCGGATTTGTGATAGATTTCCTTTGTACTTTTGTATATCAAAAAGAGTCCTCCAGCTATTAAAATAAGTCCTTTGCCCGTAAAATTGATTTCAAATAAAGAAAATAAGGTTTGATCCAATTTTAGAATCCAAGAAATAAAAGCTAACAAACATAGTCTCATCAACATTGCCAATCCAATTCCCCAATAACGAAGCTTTGGTCTTTGATTCTCGGGCAATTTATCGGCCAAGATAGATATAAAAATAATATTGTCTATACCCAATATTACTTCTAAGGCAATTAATGAAATTAATGGAATAAGTATCTCTGTCATATTTTTATTTTTTGACAAATATAATTATAGAAAATTGATTTTTATATAAATTGTTTATATACGAATTATAGCATTTTTCAATAGAATAATTATTATTAGATGTGGCTAAATTAGTTACTTGTTCTTTTCTATTACAGAAACGGATTTTTGTAGTAAATGGGAATTTGGTATAGTGATCAACTCTCCATTTTTTGTTTTTAGATGTACAAAAAAATATGTTAAATCCGATACTTCTCCTTCAACAGGACAATCTTTATCTAATATTTTTATAGTATCTCCAATTTTCACGGGATGATTAAAATAGAGTAATAAGCTAGATGTAATATTTGAGAGTAATGACCATTGTGCAAAAAAAGCTATGCCTAATGCTGTTAAAATTGTTCCTACAAACACAGCAATTTCATTTTGTTTAAGCCCCCAGATAGCAGATAATAAAATGGTAGCGGCTAAAAATGTCAGTAGATGAACAGATTTTATAATCATTTTTCTTCTGCCCCGTTCTAAATGAGTTTGTTTTAACGAGTTATTTACAAAAGTTTTTGTGACATATTGAATAATTGAGTAACCAGCAATTACCACAAGTGTTTCAAAAATTTGAATTTTATAAGGTTCCATTAATTATTATTTTTATTTATTTTTTCTCTTTGAAGACCAATTTGGTTTACTCTTTCATATAACAAATTTGAATTAACTATTAGACGATCAAGTTCTTGTTCAAAAAAGTTTTCAGTATGTTCGTTCCATTTTTTTGGAAAATTATTAAGTGCTTTGAAGCTTTTTGAAAGTGTTGAAATATATTCAGTTTTTTGTGAAGCGTCATTTATGAAAATAGGTGGATATAATTCATACATAAGCATCCAGTTTTTTGCTATTCTAGTAACTCTTCCGTTTCCATCTACAAAAGGGTGAATCCTAATTAATTCATGATGAAAATAAATGGCTCTAATAATTGGATTTTGTATCGCTTGCATTTGATAAAAAAGTTCTCCTACCAAATGAGGAACCGTATTTTGATCAGGGCAAATATGACCACCAATTTGAACTAAAGATTGTCTGTATCGATTTGGGTGAATGGCATTACTCTCTGGTGAAACTAATCTAAGAAGTTGAAATAACTGTATTTCTTTTTCAAAATTATTATGCAAGATTATTTCTTCAATCACAAAATCTAATGAGATTTTTAAATTTTTTAAATATATAGCCGCTTCCTCCTCATTTTGAGCCTCCATTTGTGCATTTTTCAAACTAAGAAGTTCTTCAAGCTCTTGAACACTAGTCAAATAAGTATCTAAAAGGTCGTCATCTACATGGTGTCGACTATATATAATTAATCTATAAATTGATTTTACTAAATTATCAATTTTTTTAATTTTGGTGTGATTAATTTTTATTTCTTCAATTGGTAATATTTCCATCTTGTTTTTGAATTTATAATATTTGTATTACGTGCACTTCCCTTTTCCTATTCTTACAAATTTTGAACCCATAAACTGTCTAAAAAGTTCTTAATCCTTAAAAATTCGGTATATAAAGCCTCAATTTATTACTGATTCACTTTATTTATCAAAAGCCTATGAAGTTGTTTCTTACTTAGCTTTTTTACCATTTTTTTTAGTTAAGAATATTTTACATTACAAAGATATGTAAAGATATGATAAAATGATAAAAAAATCAGTATAAACATTAATAGAAAACAAATTAATATTCAATTCTCGTTAAGGATAAAAAAACATTGATGTATCGATGGAGACAACGCATTGCGAAGCACGCATTTTTCCCTTAAATGAAAAATTAGATTTATAAATTAATCTAAACGGTTATTTGGCGTTTTTATTAATACATTCTGCTTTCACCATCATTTGGAATAAATGTTTTTTCAGAAAGTCCAATTGCAGAAACTTCATTTTTTAATTGATTTCGTGTTGTCGGACAATGATTTACGGCTTCTAAATGATTGGCAATAACTTGGTTTGGGGCATTTTTTACAAATTTTAAAATATCGTCCATTCTCATTAATAATGGTTGAAAAACATCTAATTGGGCAGTTCCACAAGCTACAACTGAAATTTCAGGTTTTAATTTTGTTAATACGGTATGCACATCGTCTGTATAAATGGTGTCCGCACTTATATAAATAGATTTTTCATCTGGTAATTCTATATAAAAGCCCATTACATTTCCCATAGGTTTCGCCACAAAACCATATCCGTGAACTGCTGGAATACCTTGAATTTTGCCGCCCAAAAAATCGCTTTCTTTCCAATAATCAACAGTTTGAGACACATTTAATCCTTTTTTTCGCAATGTGGCTTCGTCTTTTATACTGCAAATAATAGGAATCTGTTTAGAGCGAAGAAAATTTTCCGCTTCTTTATCTAAATGGTCGGGGTGAAGATGTGTGATTAAGCAATGTGTTGTTTTTTCAACTAAGGGCATAGCATTGTTTGGCAAATCTACAATAGGATTTCGTTGTGGTTTAAAACGGAATAATGTAAATGGCGGTCCCGCTGTTCCTTTTTTCCCAAGCATTGGGTCTACTAAAATTACTTTATCTCTCGTTTCTATTACCAAAGTCGCATTTCGCAAATGATGTACGTTCATTATTTTATATTTTTAATTTGAAAGTGCAAAGTTGATTAATCTATTTTTTTTTTTCATTGATTGAAATCAAGAAATTCGTTTTCGAATTCTACTCAATGTTTCAGGTGTAATTCCTAGATAAGAAGCAATATGATATTGAGGGACGTGAAGTAACCAATTAGGTTTTGTTTTCATAATGTCGAGGTATAATTCTTCCGCAGTGTTTACAAAGTGGTTAAACTCTTCATTTTCTTTATTGACAACTATTCGTTGAAAAATAGTTTCAATAAACAGCTTTCCACATTTATATTGGTTTGTAAAATTTAAAAATTTTTCTTTGGATAAAATCCTTAAATCTACATCTGTCAAACTTTCTTGATATTTCTTTGTTTTAGCAGAATTAGTAAATGAAGAAAAATCGGTAATAAAAATGGGATCCGTATAGAAATTTATATTTTTTTCTTTCTCGTTAGACGCATAATATTCACGAACAATGCCTTTGTCCAAAAAACGTAATTCAATTTCAGTATTTCCATTTTCTAAAATAATTTCTCCTTTTTTATAGGATTTCTTAACGAAAGTATTTACAAATTCTGCTAAACCTTCTTTATTAAAAGGAAATTCTTTGCTAAAAAATAAAGATAATTTGTCTGTTTCTGTCATTTTTGTTGTTAAAGTTGTTTCTGAGGTTCGTTTCGTAAAGATTGCCAAATAACGTTTTCGGGCTTAGCACATTGGCAGAGATTAGCTCTAAGCATTCTGCCAGCTATGAACTTGATACGAAGCACAAAACTTCATTAAAGCACTGAACCCGCCATTTTGCCAAACGCTAGTTGAACTATACCTTCGGTAGCTTTTTCGTCATTTTTAGTTAAGAATATATTTACTTTACAAAGGTAAATAAAAATATAATTATATGACAAAAAAAAATATGAAAATGAATTGGAGACTTAAGATTCTCTATTAACTCCAATTAATCACAATTAACTCCTTATTTAGTTACTTTTTAAATATCTAAAATCTAAATTAGGTTGAATAGAAATGAACTAAAATATCGTTTAAATGGTTTTTAGGAATAATAAATTTGGATTTGTGGTTAAAAAAGTATTAAAAAATGGCGTTGTGCTTTTGGTAGCGCAAAAAGAGAATACAAAATTGGCAACGCTGAATATCCTTGTAAAAGCTGGCTCTATCTATGAGCAAAAAGGCAAAACGGGATTGGCGCATCTGCTAGAACATATGATGTTTGAAGGCAGCAAAAATTTTCCAAATTTTGATGAAACCTTGCAGGATGTTTTGGGCGATAACAATGCGTATACGTGCCAAGATTATACCAATTATTATGAATCATTGCCGTATGAATATATCCAAACGGCTATAGATTTAGAAATGGATCGATTTCAAAATTTGAACTTGCGTCTACAAAAATTTAATGTTCAAAAAAGTGTAGTCATAGAAGAATTTAAAGAAACAACTTTGCAGCCTCCTTTGGCCGATTTTTGGCATTATATTCTCAAAATGGCTTTTCCAAAATCTTCATACAAAATACCTGTAATAGGCTATACCGTTAAGGATGTAGAAAATATTACGTTGCCAGATTTAAAGAAATATTATACTAATTTTTATAATCCTTCGCAGTTGATAATTTCTATGGTAGCCGAAGATTCGGAAGAAAATATGTTGAATCTTTTGGATTCTAATTTTGGTAAATTGGCTACATCTGAGGCAGAGATTCCAGCGTTATCGCTCCAAAAATCTTCTCGATTTTTAACGAAGACATTGACCCGAAAAAATATTCACCAAACTAGTTTTTTTATA
>JBIPPG010000071.1:0-9777 GCA_044368545.1 Chitinophagales bacterium
GCATCTTCCAAATACGAAGCTAATTCTAATGTCCAATACATATTGTTTGTTTTTTTATTTGATTAATGATAATGATTTAAAAATTAATGTCCTTTTGCCAATTAACTTCTTTTGTGCCATAATATTGTGTCAAAAATCGAGAAAGTACAAAAAAATAATCACTCAAACGATTTAAATATATTATAGACCATTGAATTTGTAGATCTTGTTCTGTATTATCAATTCTTACAATGGCTCGTTCTGCTCTTCTACATACGGTTCTTACAACATGAGCCAACGATACATGTTCGTGTCCTCCAGGAAGCACAAATTGAGTCATTACGGGCAATTTTTCCTGCATCAAATCTATTTGATTTTCCAAAAAAAGGATATAATCCTTTTTCAACTCAGGTAGCTTGGATTTATACTGTTCATCTACAGTAGCCAAAACCGAACCTATATTAAATAAAATATTTTGAATTTTTTGCAAATGAATTGAAATGTCTGTAGCTACTAGTTTATCGGCTAATAATCCTACATAACTATTCAACTCATCTACTGTGCCATAGGCCTCTACGCGAATATCCGATTTTAACAATCGGTCGCCTCCAAAAAGGGAAGTTGAACCATTGTCGCCCGTTTTGGTATATATTTTCATGTGTAAATTTTTGAATGATTATGTGGACACATGTAATTTATATTTCTAGTTCTTTTAGATTGCATCTAATGCCTGAGCCAATCCCGTAATAACAAACGGCAATGGAATCCAAAAAATTTGAGGAACGAATACCAACATAAGTACGCATACTATTGTTGCTACAAAAAACATAATCCAAGAAGTACCTTTAGACATATTGTATATATTTTAATTTACCTACAAAAATAATGAAAAAAAATTAAGCCGAAGCTAAAATTCTTTTCATCAATTTAGATTTCAAATTAGCCGCTTTATTCTTATGAATAATGTTTCTTTTAGCTAATTTATCAATCATTGATACTACATTTCCAAGATTTTCTTGTTGCTCTGAATTAGACTCAGTATTCTCAAGTTTTTTGATTGCATTACGTGTTGTTTTTGCGTAATATCTATTGTGCAATCTTCTCTTGGCAGCTTTTCTTGCAGCTTTCTTTGCATTTCTTGTATTTGCCATTACTATTTATTTATATTTTTTAAATTTACTTATTTTTTGGGAGTGCAAAAATACACTTTTTTTTTAATTCAACAACTTTTTATTTATCCAACCTCTATTTTCTTCTATTATAAAATATAAAAATAGAACAGCAACAGATATAAGAGTCGTAAGACTAAAAGAGAAGTTATTAATCTCAAAATTAAAATCAAGCTTATCAATTACCTGAATCAAACGAACCATAAAAATAGCTAATGTAATTAACAAAATCATTTTTAAATTCTGAATTCTCATTTTGTTTTTTTGCAATTTAAGAAACAAAATTTGTTTCTTAATATTTTCTGCCATCAAAAAAGAATAATTTGAAGGCAAAAAAGCATTGTATTGATTTTCAAAAAATTGATATAACGCACTCATATTTTGCAAATTTAATGTTATTTTTTTAATATTTGAGATAATTTTTGACGAGTTCTGTGCAATAAAACTTTCACGTGGGATTCGGTTAATGAACAAACCATAGCAATTTCTTTAATGGATTGATTTTGAAAATAATATAATTCTAACATCAATCGTTCGGTCTCTTTTAACGTTTCTATGGCTTTTCCTAATTGATCCAATTGAATTTCATTTAATTGCAATTCCTCTGATTCAATATCATCTTCAGGCATCGACACCGAATCTATTTCTCCAAAGAATTTCTTTTTTTTGCTAAATCGCAATGCATGATTAAACACAATTCGATAGAGCCACGTAGAAAATTTGGAATCCATATTGAATTTTTGAATATTTTCATAAGCTAGCATCATGGATTCCTGAACAATATCATTGGCATCGTCATAATCTTTGACAATATTATAAGCAACCGAAAAGCTGTATTTGGCATAACGTTCTACCAAGTGTCCAAAATCCTGAACCTTGCCCGTTTTTACATTTTCTATCCACAGCAATTCGTCTTGCATATTTTGCTTTTTATACGATTTTTGGATATACTATGGATTCAATTGTTTTATCTCTTCTTGTTTTTCTTTTATTACGGTATCGATATCTTTGGTTTTGTCCCAATCGCCATTTTTATAAATATACAAAAATCCAATTCCCATCAAGATAGCAAATGTAGCCCAAAAACAATCGATGTCAAAAAATCGCTCCGAAAATTCATCGGCTACATAACTAATTCCAAACGAAAGTGCAACCACAGCGTATTTGAGCATACGACCTTTACCAAAAGAATAATCGGTAGGAAGTGCCGAAATTTTATTTTGTTGAGCGGTAGGATCTATCCCATTTTTAATCATAGTTTCTTGCAAAATTCTGTTTTGTCTTTTGTTGTATAATATCAAAAACAATGTAAGGATAGCTATAAAAAACATAAATCCAATTCCAAGCGCCGATTCCATCGTCTCTTTTTTCAATCGCATTTTTTCTACATCAGGATCTGAAACATCATGATTTGATTGTATTTCTGATTTCAACTCTTCAATTACGTCTTCTACATTGTCCGTATTGATTGTTTTTCTGAATGTATCTTTTGCATCTACAATTTCTACATTTAGTATATTCGTTTTGTTTGTAGAGTCATTGTTTCCTCCTACATTAATTTTGACATTGGGTGCCGATAATAATTTATAACTTTTCATTTTTACTATTTTTTAATTTTTTTATAAACAAATAAAGAAAAGATTAAGTACTTAATCGAGAATAAGAGTACAGAAATAGAATTTGGTTACAAACTAATTTCCAAAATATAAAAAATAATCTTGAATATAGGATTGGGCGGGCAAATTATTCTTATACAATTGTCCTGTTCCCAGTCCTTGCGGAAAGTCATAGGCTTCGGGGAACTGACTCACCCATTGCGCTATAGCATTGAGTCCTAGATTGCTCTCCAATGCCGAAGTTACCCACCATCGAATGCCCAATTGTCTTGCAATAAAAATCCACTCTTCTACGCCTCTAAATCCTCCATGCAGCGAGGGTTTTAGCACAATGTAGCTAGGATTGATTTCTTTTAAAAGCTGATAGCGATCTTTATATTGTGTCACCCCAATCAATTCTTCATCCAACGCAATTGGAATTTTGCCTGTTTCTACCACTAATCGCATATCATTAATTTGACCTTTGGCTATAGGCTGCTCGATAGAATGAATATCAAAAGGTATTAATTTTTCAAATATTTCAATAACATTGTCGGGACGAAAAGCACCATTTGCATCCAAACGCAATTGAAGTGTTTTTGCACTTCTAAAGCGTCTAATATATTTCAATAATTCTATTTCTTGTTCAAAATCAATCCCTCCAACTTTAATTTTGATACACTTGGTTTCTTGCTTTAAAATGGCATCGATCTGTGATTTCATAAAATCAAAATCGCCCATCCAAACAAGGCTATTAATGGGTAGTGCTCTTTTTTTATTGGTAAAATCAGTATTGAAAAATATACCGTTTGAATTTTTATAGGCCCACCAAGCCGTTTCTAATCCAAAAATGATAGAAGGATAATCCGCCAAATCATCTAAATGGTGGAGATAATGTTCTACATTCGCCAATACCTCCTTTAATTTTTCTTCAAAATGCTCATTAAATTCGGGGCTTAAGCCTTCCAAAGGCGCTATTTCTCCTACGCCCAATCTTCCATAATTATCGCTAATTTCTATTAAGAAAATATCTTTTGTTTGAAAAGCATTGCGCGAGGTTTTAGCTTCAAATTTAAATTCTAGCGTATGTTTTTGAAGAAAAGCGGCCATTTTTTTCATAAACTACTCCTAAATTATTTGAGAAACAAAAAACAATAACGAAATTAAAAACACAGACAAAGCCAAAGGTTTCATAAGTCTATCATAATGCGCTTTTTCTTTAATTTTGAAAAAAGAAAAAAGCACAAAAAATAAAGGTAAAAATCCTATAAAATAAAGATAGCTATACACATTCACCACCGTTTGAGTGGTAGGAAAAAATCCCCAAGAAAAGATCCCCAACACAATCAAAAACAAAAAATACAATTTAGCATTTTCATTTCCCAATCGAATAGCCAACGTAATTTTGCCCGAAAGCGCATCATTTTCCATATCACGCATATTGTTCAAATGCAAAACAGCTACCGAAAGACATCCCAATCCAATTGCAGGTATAAAAGCAGCAAGATTCAATACATGAATATATAAAAACAAAGCACCTACAACTCCAATGATTCCAAAAAATAAAAACACAAACAAATCGCCATAACCTCTGTATCCATAAGCAATTTTGCCCATGGTATAAAATTTAGCTGCCGCAATAGCACTAATTCCCAAAGCCACAAACAACATTTTTTGCCATAAAAGCATATTGGAAAAAAACAACAACAAGATTCCTGATAGAAAAGATAGCACGGTCAATACTTTCACATATTGGCTCATAGTATGTGTAGAAATTAATCCTTTCTGAACGGCTCTTTCGGGCCCAATTCGATGTTCATTATCGGTTCCTTTTTGGCTATCGCCAAGGTCATTGGCAAAATTTGATAAAACCTGCAACAATATAATGGTAAGCAAACTTAAAATAAAAATATTCCAATCAAATGCTTCTAAATAATAAGCCATAGCTCCCGCTACAATTGCACAAGAACAAGCCAGTGGCAATGTTCGTAAGCGCGATGCATATATCAAATTTTTTAACGTACTCATTCTGCAAATGTAATCATTTTTTTTGAAATCAAAAATCCATTATAGCTTTTGAGAAATGTACTTATTCTGGTTCAATGCGTCTTCCCAACTTATATTCAACAACCTGTGATTCTATATTATTTTTTTTCAAAAATTCTTGAAATTTCTGAGCAATTTCTTCCGATTTATATTTTCCTACATAATAGTAATACATACCATTTGATTTGAATTCATATAATTTTGAAAAATCTGAATACAATGCATCATTTTTGGATAAGGGTGTGGAAGAAGATTTTACCTCTACGGTATAAAAATTCAAGACATCTTTTGAATAAATATCAGGCTTACGGTCAAAAAAAGAATTTGAAGCCTCTGCTTCTTCATTGGACACCTCCGTTTTAGGAACAGCAGGGGAAGCTTTAGCTACACTTTTAGCCATTCCTTCTTTTTTGTCAAATTGTTCATTAAAAGGAATTTTTTTAATAATAGGATTGCCTTCATCAAAAATTAAAAGTCCTAATTTTTCGCGTTTTGAAGTAGCAAAATTAGAACAATAAAGCAAAATTTTATTTCCATCCACGACGGTTGCCAATTGTGTATTTAATACCAAATCCTCTTCTTTGCCATTTACAACTTGCTCTCTTTGAATTTCGCCATTTTCTACCCATGCGAGTATACTGTTTGCTTTTTTAAGCTTTCTAGTTGTTTTTACCTTTGACTTATCTTTATATCGTTCTTTGTCATCATTTTTGTGATGGTCATTGAACAAATGATACAACTTATCGTTATAAAAAAACGTACTGGTTTCGATAAATCGTTCGATATACGTTTGTAAGCTCATTGCATTTCCCGAGAATAAATCGCCTAAACTAGAGCCAGGTGCCGCTCTATTATTGTTATAACCTATCATCAAAGACTTATAGACAGTCTCTGCATTTTTCAAATTATAATTCTCATCAAAAGACAAAGTTACAAGGTCTTTATAATCATGTTTTGTAGTACTTTTTACATACCCCGAGGAACTGACATATATATTTTCTACAACTTTCTTATCTTCAAAAAGCACTATAAATCCACCTTTGCTATCGGGGTAAATATTCTGAAGTTTATAATCGGTAAGCAATCCTGTTTCTTGTTTTGCTAATCTTTTCGCTTTTTTATCTTTGAAAAAATTTCTCAATAATGCTTCATCAAATTCTTTAAAATTTGAACTCAGTATTTCATTTGAGTTGTAATCAAGAGTAATGGTACAAAACCCATTATGAAAATTTCTACTTTTCTTATTGCAATACAATCCAAAAAAGATAATATCCCCATTGGAACCTATTCTACTATTAATAGCCGTAAAATATTTTCCATTTTTATCCAAATCTATTGAATGCATATCTTCTCCTCCATTTTGTACAACCAATAATTTAAAATCAGATTCTTTCTTGACGATATGAAAATATTGTACAAAAACCTCTGACTTATTATTGATTTCTACCGCAGTTACAATCATATCTTTTCGATTGTATGGCATCGTAATTTTCTTATCCCATAGAATTCCTAGATTTTGATCAAATACAATCATGCGGTATTCATCTTTTTCCTTTTTTTTGTTGAACAAATCGGCATAGACTAGCAATTTGGATTTATCTGGCGAAAACCTAAAAGAAAGTTTTGGTATTTTTCGTTCTTTTTCTGCAAAAAAGGTCAAAAGCTCGATAGGATTTCCGCTCGATTTAAGGTTATTATCCAATTGAAACGCATAAAGTTTGAACACATTGGATTTACTATCATATTTATTGCCTAACAAATAATGATTGCCTTTGATAGACATACTTTGATAAATATCAATATCTTCTCCAGCTTTGTTCTTGAAGCGAACATCCGAAACCGATTTTACTTTTTTGAGCGCTCCATTATATTCATTTATGGCTATTTTTTGCTTTCCCGCATCGGCGTTCACTTTTAAAGAAACGACAATAAAATTTCCATCTTTTTTTGTGAAAACAAAATCGGGACGAATACTTTCCTTTTTGTCCAAATCATTTTCAGCCCATTTATAGCTAAATTTTTGCCCCCAGATAGGTGAAAAAAGTATGAAGAAAAGTAATGTGAAAAATATTTTCATAGAAAGGAATATTAAAAAATCAATGGCAAAAATATAAAATATTCAATTGGAGATACAAAAAAACTAATATCAACCCTTTTTTTAGCAATCATATCCTTTATTTCCATAAAAAAAGCCTCTGCAAAATCTTGCAAAGGCTTGTAAATGTTGGCGTTCGCGTAGGGATTCGAACCCCAAACCTCCTGATCCGTAGTCAGGTGCTCTATCCAGTTGAGCTACGCAAACATTCCCATCTGTGAAAAACGGAGTGCAAATATAGTTTGTTTTTTGTAATTATTATCAAAAAAAAGATAACAATCTATTTTTTCTTGAATGAAACTTTGTCATTTTCATTATTTTTATCTTCAATCTATACAAATAGTTTTTATTTTTGTAGCATGAAGCGTATATTCAATCAAAATCCAATTCTATCTATTATCCTAATTTCAGGGTTATTTTTTATTCCTTTTTTGGGAAAAGTACATTTATTTGACTGGGATGAAGTCAATTTTGCCGAAATTTCAAGAGAAATGATCGCTAGCAATAATTATATGCAGCCACAAATCAACTATATGCCTTTCTACGAAAAACCGCCCCTTTTTATGTGGATGCAGGTACTTTCCATGAAAGTCTTTGGGATCAATGAATTTGCAGCGCGATTTCCCAATGCATTATTTGGAATCATCGTACTCACTAGCCTTTTTATCATAGGAAGAAGACATTTTTCTACTCGCATGGCTTGGTTTTGGGTATTGAGTATGGGGGCATCGCTTACGCCGCATTTTTATTTCAAAACCGGATTGATCGATCCCGTTTTCAATTTTTTTATTTTTCATGCCATCTATAGTTTTTGCTATTTATTTATTTGGAAAGAAAATTCAACGCGTCAGAATATACTTCAAACCTTTCTTTCGGCACTTTTCACCGCACTAGCCGTCATGACCAAAGGCCCTGTGGCTATTATCCTCATTGTAGGTACATTGGGTTTTGCTTGGGTTTTGCTCAAATTCAAAAATCTTCCAAACATCGGCTACACCATACTTTGGATTCCGATGGTGTTATTTTTGAGTGGATTGTGGTTTGCATATGAAACGTATCTTCATGGAAGTACATATATGAGTGAATTCATTACCTATCAGATTCGACTTTTCCAAACAGAAGACGCCAAACACGGCGGTACTTTACTTTTTCATCCTATAGCTTTGCTTCTAGGCTGCTTTCCCGCCAGTATATTTATGTGGAGTGCCTTCAAAAAAAATATTCCTTTGACCTCGCCGTTCAATACCATTTTTTACAAAGTGATGTTGTCCTGCTTTATTGTCGTTTTGGTCGTATTTAGTTTGGTTCAAACAAAGATTATACACTATTCTTCTATGGATTATTATCCTATGACCTTTTTCTCAGCATTGGGGCTGGCATATTTAACAAAAGAATCGTTAGCTTTTAATAAAATACAAGTTTTTTTATTGGGATTTATAGGATGTATCTGGAGCATTGCTTTGATATTCACGCCATTTGCAGGTCTTAATATAGAAAAAATCAAACCTTTCATTCACGATGCCAATTTCCTAAACCAATTAGAAACACCTATTGAATGGAATGCTTGGGCGAGTTTGTTTGGAATTATTTTTGCAGGCATCTATTTCTATGGATTATTTCTTTTTAGAAAAAAACAAATTCAAAAGGCCGTAATCTTTCTTTTTGTAGCTTGTGTATTTTGTATCCAAACCTTAATGCTGTATTATATTCCTCGTATCGAAAAAATGGTACAGGGCGCTTTAATCGAATTTTGTCAAGAACATAAAACCGAAGATGCCAATCAATGTGCATTGTATATGAAAAGCTATGCTATGTTTTATTATTCCGAACGAAAACCTTTTGAGAATGTAGAAGATACCTTTAAACATCTTCATTACTTATATCAGCCTATACAAAAAGATTGTTACTTTTTCTTGCGCACGATTGACACAGCAAAGCTTGATTATTCTATGGGGCCCAAAACATATAAAATGTACAACAAAAATGGGTTTACATTTTATAAAAGAGAAAAGTAATAATTGCGTCATCTCGGAAAATTTTTGTTGAATAGCTCGTCAACTTTGAAAAATTTATCCGTGATCTCATCAATCAGAAGAAAAAAAAGATTACCGATGTTTTTAACTCACAACAACTTACTGTCTTTCCGCAATTTTTTTTGATTATATAATAACTTTTAAAAAAAATATGCGGTATTTCATTGTAAAAGGCAAAGAGATCCCCGATAAATTTTCAATCAGATTTGAATGTAGTTACATATTATTTGTTGCTGAAAATTTTCGAGGATGACGAAAGTCTTGAGAGCTTAGGATTCGGGAACGAATGACCCGAATACGTCATCTCGGAAAATTTTTCTTGAATTTCTATTGAACTTTGAAAAATTTATCCGTGATCTCAAAATGGACTTTGAAATTCAAGTTACTTATTTAAAAAAAATACAAGCTTTAACCAATTGAAATACATTGCTTTATGGACAGAAAATCCATTTTGCTTGCTGTAACCAGCAAAATTATGCAAAAATTGTTTGTTGTAACAAGCAAAATTAATACATAAAACCAAAAACCCACAAAGGAATAGCATTTCCAGCGCCATGTTCCATATCGTCTTTTACGACAAAGGCATTATCTTTATTGTAAATTTGTTTTTTTGACTTTGAAGCGCCTCCAATTTCAAAATGATATAGCCCATCGATAATATAATCAGCAAAATCAGATAAATTAACGCGATGAACCACTTTCAATTGATTGACAAAAAACGTTTCACGCATAGTACCTTTATTGGGCTGCTGATTGGCCAATGCAAACTGAATATTGGTATTATCGAGCAAGAGTTTATCTGGCTTTTGGAGTGATGATATATGCGTAGGATCATAGTACATCATTTGTGTAATACCTGC
>JBIPPG010000072.1:0-9718 GCA_044368545.1 Chitinophagales bacterium
GATTTGGCGTTGCAGTTTGGGAAATTTATGGCCATAGCCAGCGTAGCGTTAATGCTCAATAGTTTGATTATTTATATACTCAATGGCAAAATTCGCATCAATTTCTATGTGAGCAAAATCATAGCAGTACTTTTTGTAATGTTTTACAATTTTATTATGAATTCATTATTTACTTTTGTCAAATAAGAATTTATGGCACACATTGCACTCTATTTTGGTTCGTTCAATCCTATCCATACAGGGCATTTGATCATTGCAGAATCCATATTGCTCCAGAAAGAGATAGACAAAGTATGGTTTGTGGTATCGCCTCAGAATCCATTCAAAAAAAGCCAAGGATTGCTCAATGAAACTAGTCGTTTTTTTCTCACACAACTTGCCGTAGAAAACAACGAATATTTTGGGGCTAGCAATATAGAATTTTCGCTCCCAAAACCCAGCTACACAATAGATACGCTTACTTATTTGAAAGAAAAACACCCTACACATACTTTTTCACTTCTAATGGGTGGCGACAATTTGGAGCATTTTGAAAAATGGAAAAACTATGAAACCATACTAGAAAACTATAAAATATACGTATACAAAAGACCCGATGCATCCAATCAAAACCTTTTAAATCATCCCAATATTATTATTTTGGATGTACCAATGATTGAACTTTCTTCTACACTGATACGTTCTCGTATTCAAAAAAAAGAATCGATACGTTATCTAGTTCCTGATGTAGTTAGGGAAGAAATTGAAAAAAGTGGTTTTTATAAATAAGTGCCTTTTGTAACAAAAGTAACTAAAAACATAAAAAAATAAACCTATTTTTGCGCATAAAACAATAGAAATATATGAATCCAACCGAAGAAAAAGAACACGAATTGAGAGCGCAAGACGCTATGTGTATCAACGAAAGTGAGATTAAAGAACCTTGGTATGCCAATCTGAAATACCTTTTGGTAGGAATTGCTTTTGGTATCATTTTTGTAAAAGCTGAAATCATTAGCTGGTATAGAATTCAAGAAATGTTTCGTCTACAATCATTTTTTATGTATGGAGTCATTGGAAGTGCTGTAATGGTGGGTGCTTTATCCGTATTTCTGATTAAAAAATTCAATATCAAAACCCTTTCCGGTGAAAAAATAGTTTTTCATAACAAAGAATTCAATAAAGGGAATGTTATTGGAGGGCTTATTTTTGGATTTGGCTGGGCGATAACAGGTGCTTGTCCTGGACCTTTGTTTGCACAGATTGGCTCAGGTGCTACCGTTATAGCTATTACTTTTTTAAGTGCTGTAGCAGGAACTTGGGTTTATGGAATATTAAGAGATAAATTGCCGCATTAACATACCTCAAACTCAAAGATTTTTTCTGCTTCAAGAAAAGCTTCATACTTTTCGCCAATAGATACTTTGCCTACGCCTTTTGGAGTACCCGTGTAGATTAAATCACCAGTCTGCAAGGTGAAATATTTAGACACTTCCGCTATAATTTTATCAAAACTATAAATCATATCTTTAGCCAATCCTTGCTGAACGGTTTCGTTATTTTTCTTGAATGTAAATTGAAGATTGGTCAAATCCAAATCCTCTTTATTTATAAATTTTCCCACAATAGCAGAATGATCAAACGCTTTTGCTTTTTCCCAAGGAAGCCCTTTTTCTTTTAATTGCTGCTGAAGATCTCGCGCCGTAAAATCAACTCCCAAACTAAGTTCTTGATAATAAGTATGGGCAAATTTCTCTGCAATATGCTTTCCATTTTTGCAAATTTTGAGCACAATCTCACATTCATATTGCATATTTTCGGAAAAATTAGGCAAAAACCATTTCTCTTTATTGGGATTGAGTGCGGTATTGGGTTTTAGAAAAATAACCATATCGCTAGGTACTTCATTCCCAAGTTCTGCGGCGTGTTCGGCATAATTTCTTCCTATACAAATGATTTTCATTTTAAATTTCTTTTGACTTCAAAAATACAAAAAGGATAGGAAATAGCTCTTTTTTTATAAATTCTAAATGTAACAATCATTACACAAGCTATACTTTAAAACTTGTTTTCATCAGTTAAACACTCCAATGTAACATTCATTACATTTTTTGTAAAGATTCAAAATTAGTTTTGCATTCAATTAAAAAAACAAAGTCAATATGATGAAATATTTCACAATCAAAAAAAGTATACTAGCATGCTTGGTATTAGGTACGTATCTAGCTCATGCACAGGAGGTAAAACCTATCTCAAAGAAAGATTTTTTTGAGAAATTGCAAAAAGCAAATCTACAAGGCAAAATAGCAGACAGAAATTATGAATCGGCAAAAGCCGATGTAAATCAAGCCAGTTCTCTTTTTCTACCCAATGTATCCGCTTCTTTTACGGGAATCAAAACCAACAGTCCTTTGATGGCTTTTGGAACCAAACTCAATCAAAAATCGGTAACGATGCAAGATTTTGATCCTACTTTGCTTAATGACCCCGAAGCAATCAGCAATTTCAACACCAAATTGGAAGTTATGCAACCCTTGATTAATCTTGATGGATTCTATGGAAGAAAAGCCGCCATAGCTAAAGCCGATGCCTATAAACTTCAAGCCGATAGAACTCGAGAATACTTAGAAGTAGAAGGATACAAGGCTTATTTACAATTACAATTGGTATATAAAGCGGCCAATGTATTGGAACGAGCTAGTAAAACCAGTGATGAAAACCTAAAATTGGTCGAAAATTATTTCAAACAAGGTATGGTTCAAAAATCCGATTTATTGAATGTAATGGTACGTGTAAATGAAGTCAAAAATCAACATCAAATGATGCTGAGCAATGTAAAAAATGCGTCAAACTATCTTTCTTTTTTGCTAAATGAAAATCCCGATTACATCTACAAGCCTATTGAAGATATTGACACTCAAATTCAAATAAATCAATATCCTATGATGCTCAATCCCGAAAGAAAGGATGTTCAAGCTATTGAAAAATCTACCCTAGCCTATCAAAATATGTCCAAAATGAATACATTGTCTTTAGTTCCTAGAATCAATGCTTTTGGGTCTTATGAACTCAACGACAGAAAATTGCTTGGTTTTGGGGCTTCTAACTATTTGGTTGGTGTTCAAATGTCATGGAGCATTTTTGACGGCAATAAAACATTATCAAAAGTTCAAAAGTCAAAAATTGATTTTCTAAAAGCCAAAGAAGAAGGTGAAATGTACCGTGCACAAAATCAATTGGAATTGAACAAAACCATTCGTCAATTGGACGATGCAGAGCGAAAAGCTAAAACCAATCTTTTGGCATTTGAACAATCTTCAGAAGTATTTAAAATTAGAAAAAATAGATTTTTACAAGGCTTGGAAAAAACAAGCGATATTCTGATGGCCGAAACCCAAATGTATCAGAAAGAATTGGAATATTTACAATCTGTATTTGAATTCAATTTCACCAAAAAGTATCTCGATTTTTTAACAAAATAATTAAACAAATAAAAATATAAACACATGAAAAAAAGTATAATAATTTTGACTTCACTGGCGATAATAGCAAGCTGTGGCGAAAAAAAAGAAACAAAGACACAAGAAACGATTAACGTAGAATTAGCTTCTACAGGCAGTACCATAGGCGAAGGCTTTGTAAGTGCAAGTGGAAAAATTGAAGCTGAGAATAGCGCAAATTTGAGCACTCGTATGATGGGCTACGTAACAAGTGTAAATGTAAAAGTGGGACAACAAGTGCATGCAGGTCAGCAATTGATCAGTATCAACAGTGCCGACTTGAATGCTAAAAAAGGGCAAGTAAACGCATCCATCATTCAAGCGCAAGCGGCGTACAATAGTGCAAAAAAAGATTATGATCGTTTCAAAACCCTTTTTAGTCAGCAAAGTGCATCTCAAAAAGAATTGGACGATATGACCACTCGATACGAAATGGCAAAAGCTGGATTGGAAGCCGCAAAAGAAATGCGCAATGAAATCAATGCACAATTTTCGTATTCAAATATATCGGCACCTTTTAGTGGCACCGTTACCAATACTTTTGTAAAAGAAGGCGATATGGCCAATCCTGGTATGCCTCTAGTAAGCGTAGAAGGAGGAGGAAGATTGCAGGTAATGGCTATGGTTTCGGAAAATGTCATTTCCTATATCAAAGTAGGGATGCCAGTAAAAGTGGATATCAAATCTATGGATAAATTAGTTGAGGGAAATGTAGCCGAGGTAAGTTTATCCGCAAAAAATACGGGAGGTCAATATCTTGTAAAAATAAATTTAAAAGCTATTGATAAGCAAATTTTATCAGGAATGTTTGTAAATGTACAATTTCCTGTTGCGAGCAATGAAATGATCAAAAACCAAGAACAAGCATCCATTTGGGTTCCCGAAACAGCTTTGGTAAAAGAAGGGCAATTGACAGGAGTCTATGCACTAGGTCATGAAAATACAGCCATATTGCGATGGGTACGATTGGGCAAAAAATCGAATGGATTGGTTGAAATCTTATCAGGTTTGAGCGCTGGAGAGCAATACATTACCAAAGCAAACGGTAAATTATACAATGGCGTGAAAGTAAAATTTTAATAAATTCTTAAAAAAAGAAGATTATGCAAGAAGGATTATCGGGCAAAATAGCCCATTTTTTTATAAATTCAAAGCTAACAATATTATTGATGGTGGCTTTGATGGTGATAGGAGTTTATAGTTCATTCCTAATTCCTAGAGAGGAAGAACCTCAAATCAATGTTCCAATGGCCGATGTAATGATAGGCTACCCTGGAGCGAGCCCTGCGGAAGTAGAAAGCCGTGTTATCAAGCCTTTGGAAAAAGTAATTTCAAACATTAAAGGCGTGGAGCACATACATTCGATGGCTATGAATGGACAAGCTATGATGGTGGTTCAATTTTATGTGGGACAAGACATAGAACGCTCTTACGTGAAACTATACGACGAATTGATGAAAAATCAACGTATGTTTCCACAAGGGGTAATGCAACCTATGGTAAAAACACGTTCGATAGATGATGTACCTATGCTAGGACTCACTTTATGGAGCGAAAAATACAGCGATTTTGAGCTACGCCAAATGGCCGAAGAACTTACCAATGAAATTGAAAAAGTAAAAGATGTAGCGATCACCAAAGAAATTGGTGGTAGAAATAGAGTACTGAAAGTAGTTTTGGACAAAGATAAAATGGCCGAAAACAAAGTGGATCCTTTGTCTATTATGCAAATGATACAAGCCAATAACGGAAGTTCACAATCGGGAAGTTTCAATCAAGGTGATAAAGAATATTTAATCACTACGGGAAAATTTCTTCAAAACACCGAAGATATTGAAAATATAGTGGTAGGCACCAATCAGAATATGCCTGTATACTTAAAACAAGTATCTAAAATCGAAGATGGCCCTGAATCACCAGCCAATTATGTTTCTTTTGGTTTTGGGAAAAGTCAAATTGCAAGCACAAAACATAAGACAGAATATCCAGCCGTGACCATTTCCGTAGGAAAAGTAAAAGGTGCCGATGCTATGAAAATTTCGGAAGAAATATTGGAACGTGTAGAAAAATTAAAAACTAATTTAATTCCAAACGACGTACACGTAGAAGTTTCTAGAAATTATGGAGAAACCGCATCACACAAAGTTGGAGAATTATTATTACACTTAGGAGTGGCTATTATTGCTGTTACGGTATTGGTAATGTTTGCGATGGGATGGCGAGGAGGTATGGTTGTATTTTTATCGGTACCTCTTACTTTTGCATTGACTTTATTTAGCTACTATATGCTGGGGTATACGCTCAATAGAATTACATTGTTTGCGTTGGTTTTTGTAGTAGGAATAGTAGTAGATGACAGTATCATTATTGCCGAAAATATGCACAGGCATTTCAAAATGAAAAAATTGCCTTTTATGCAGGCAGCTATCTATGCAATTAATGAAGTAGGAAATCCAACCATATTAGCTACATTTACGGTTATTGCTTCTATTTTACCTATGGCGTTTGTATCGGGTATGATGGGGCCTTATATGAGCCCAATGCCCATTGGTGCTTCTATTGCTATGTTGTTATCATTATTTGTAGCATTAACTATTACGCCGTATTTGGGTTATCATTTTTTGAAAGGACACGACGATGCAAATGAAGCGGAGGAAAAAGGACTAGAAAAAAGTTGGATTTATAAAATTTATGACAAATTTGAACGTCCCCTTTTGGACAATCGCAAAAAACGAAACCGAATGTTTATGATTGTCTCAGCATTGCTGGTATTATCTATGTTGATGTTTGCATTCAAATGGGTTGCCGTAAAAATGTTGCCTTTCGACAATAAAAATGAATTTCAAATAGTAGTAGATATGCCCGAAGGTACTACACTAGAGCGAACAGCAGCCGTAACCAAAGAAATAGCACAATATATTTCCAATGTACCCGAGGTTGTTAATTATCAATCATACGTAGGTGCTTCTGCTCCTATCACATTCAATGGACTCGTAAGACACTACGATATGCGTGGAGGAAGCAATATGGCTGACATTCAAGTAAATTTGCTCCATAAGGAAGACCGCGATAAACAAAGTCACGAAATAGCAAAAGAAATTAGACCTACGGTACAAAAAATTGCAAAAAAATACAATGCCAATGTAAAAATTGTAGAAGTACCTCCTGGGCCACCCGTATTGTCTACTTTGGTAGCGGAAATATATGGTCCTAGCTATGAGGAACAAATAAAAGTAGCCAATCAAGTAAAAGGTATTCTAGAAAAAACTACCGATGTAGTAGATGTAGATTGGATGGTAGAAGCCGAACAGACAGAATACGCTTTTGAAATAGACAAAGAAAAAGCGATGCTCAATGGAATTGCACCACAGCAAATCGTAGGAAATATTACCTATTTAATGAAAGAATATCCCATTTCTACATTATATGATGAGAGATCAAGTGACCCAGTAAGCATCGTTTTAGCATTGGATCAAAAAGACAAGGGAAGCCTAGAAGATATTAAAAATATAAAAATTAAAAGTTCACAAGGTCATACAATTGCTTTGGGCGATTTGATAAAAGTAAAAAAAGGCACACTGAACAAAACCATTTACCGAAAAGACCAAAAACGTGTAGTATATGTACTTGCTGATATGGCGGGTGTTTTGGAAAGTCCTGTTTATGCAATATTAGGGATGGAAAAAGAACTTAAAAAAATGAAATTGCCAAAAGGATATTCCGTAAGTGAAATTTATATGGGTTCTCCCAATAGCGAACAAGACTTTACGGTAAAATGGGACGGAGAATGGCAAATTACATTGGAAGTATTCAAAGACTTAGGTGCAGCATTTTTGGTCGTAATTATTGTAATATATATGCTAATAGTAGGCTGGTTCCAAAACTTCAAAACACCTATCGTAATGATGATAGCCATTCCGCTTTCTTTGGTAGGAATCGTATTGGGACATATGCTACTAGGTGCATTTTTTACAGCTACATCGTTTATCGGAATGATTGCGCTGGCGGGCGTTATGGTTCGAAACTCGGTATTGCTTATTGACTTTATAGAAATTCGTCTAAACGATGGTATTCCTATCAAACAAGCTATTATAGAAGCAGGTGCCGTAAGAACCACGCCAATTTTACTCACAACGGGTGCGGTAGTGATTGGAGCAAGTATCATCCTCTTCGACCCTATTTTCCAAGGATTGGCGATATCGCTTGTAGCAGGTGCTATTGTGTCTACATTGCTTACGTTGCTTGTAGTGCCTCTGATTTATTACATTTCGGAGCATAAAAAATGGGCAAAAAACGAGATAAATTCTTAACTAATAAATATAACTTTTATGAAATTTGCAATCATTACAGGCATAGAAGAATACCGAAAAGACATCATTGATATTCTAAAAAAATCAAAAGTATTTTCTTTTTCTATCAATGAAGTTTTAGGCTTTAAAGATGAATCCGACTCTAATATAGAAACCAATTGGTTTGGTTCGGAGCTCAATCTTAACGCATCTTTAATTTTCAATATTATATTAAAGGATGAACTTACTCCCAAATTATTTGAATTGGTAGAAGCATTTAATAATAAAAACACAACGGAATCGCGAATACATATCGCTATCTTAAACATAGAAAAATCAAACGAAATATGATGAATCGAATTATTAGAGCCATTGCAGGTTCGCTTATTGTTATCAGCTTATTATTAAGCATTTATGTAAATCAAAACTTCCTCTGGTTTACAGGATTTGTAGGTGTGAATCTTTTTCAATCTGCCTTTACAAAATGGTGTTTGATGGAAGACATTCTTAGAAAGCTATTCAATATAAAAGATTAAATTTTAGCGAGGACTTGATTATTTCAAGTCCTCTTTTTTATTTTGTAAATTAAAAAAATAAACAGATGAAAAATTTTTGGAATGAACGATATGACCAAGATGCGTATTGTTATGGAACAAACCCAAATCTATTTTTTAGTCAATCTCTTGAAAAATTTTCGCCTGGCAAAATCTTATTGCCTGCCGAAGGAGAAGGAAGAAATGCGGTATTTGCCGCTCAAAAAGACTGGGAAGTTCAAGCATTTGACTGGAGCGAAGCAGGTCAAGTAAAAGCTTTAAAATTAGCAAAATCCAATTCGGTATCGATAGACTATAAGATTTTAACTTTTGAAGAAATGGCTTACAAACCCGATTCATTTGATGCTATTGGATTGATTTATGTGCATTTACATCCATTAAAAAGGCAAGAAATCCACAAAAAAATTGTATCTTATCTCAAAAAAGATGGTATTTTAATTTTAGAAGGATTTGAAAAAAAACATATTGAATATAATTCAAAAAATGAAAAAGCGGGTGGCCCAAAAGATGTGAATTTTCTCTTTTCAAAAGAAGAATTGCTTCAGGATTTTGAAGATCTAGAGATTATAAGTATAGAAGAAAAAACAATAGAACTTCGAGAAGGCGCATTTCATTGTGGAGAAAGTGCTGTGATTCGTTTAATTGGTAGAAAAAAATAAATATTCATTTTTTATTTTTTAACCTTTTTCGATTCCCTTTATCCATTTTGCAATACTTTTGCGCTATGTCAGAAAAAAACATATATATTATTTGTATAGACACAGCTACCGAAATGCTGTCAATTGCTTTATCAAAAAATGGCGAATGTATCTATTCATATATCGAATCGGAGAAACAAAGCCACGCAAAAAATATAACATTGGCAATACAGAAATGCGTGGATGAGACCAAAATCTCATTTCAAGAATTAGCTGCTGTGGCTATCAATCAAGGACCCGGGTCATTTACGGGACTGCGAGTAGCTTCTAGTGCCGCAAAAGGGCTTTGTTTTGCGCTCAAAATCCCTTTTATAGCCATAGATGGACTCAAAGAACATTGCAGTGTGCTTCAAAAGCAACAATTTCCTTCACAAAATTGTTTTTTACTTTTAGACGCCCGACGAAACAATTTCTATTATACATACTGCAATACAAATGGAAATCCGATAATTGATACCACATTTGATTCTTTTGAGAATATAGAAAAAATAGCCGAAAATATAGGGAATTCAATTCTTGTAAAAAATACCGATTTTCAAGAAATTCCTATGTTGGATGCTAGAAATATGTGTTATGAAGCTTATCAAAAATTTATGGCTAAAAAATTTGAAGACATCCGACTTTTTGAACCTAATTATATCATTAATAATTATGTAAAAAACTAAATTGTGATGATATCTCCCAATCTTCTAACGAAA
>JBIPPG010000073.1:0-9707 GCA_044368545.1 Chitinophagales bacterium
TCCATCTACCTCAAACCACATACCCGGCGCAGTTCCCATTTTATTAAACAAGACTTCGCCATTGGCTGGAATATCGGCTTGCTGTTCGTTTATTTCCAAAAAAGATCTATTTCTGCTTTCAAAAATATACTTTACGTGTTCGTAGGTTTGTAAATCTCGTTTCATTCCTACCCCAAAATATTTGGCAAATGTTTTTTTGGTAATATCGTCTTTGGTCGGCCCCAAACCACCTGTAAACACGAGGATATCTGACTCTTTGAGCCCAAATTCGAGCCAACGCACAATTTCCGCCGCATCATCGGCTATAGCCATTCGCTGACGAATGGACACGCCTATTTTATTGAACTGACGGGCAATAAAAGCGGAATTGGTATCGATGGTCTGTCCTATCAAAAGTTCATCGCCAATAGTGATAATGGTAGCGTTCATATCTAATGGATTAATCTAAATATAAGGTTTCTAGTTTTTGTTTTATTTCTAAATGATTGTTGAATACAAATTCACATTCCGTTGCAAAAAATGGATGTTGTCTATTATGCGTTTCGGGGAGCGACCAAACGTTGAGTCCAGCGGCACGTGCGGCTTTTACGCCATTGAAGCTATCTTCAATTACCAGAATGGTTTCTTTGGGTACTTGTGCGTACGACATTGCCGAAAGGTACACCGCAGGATTGGGTTTGCCCCATTCTTCGTCATAAGCCGAAAAACAGGCTTCAAAAAAGTCTTCGAGTTTTAAAAACTTAAGGACATTTTCGAGCACATAATGCGAGGAAGACGTAACCAAATAGCGTTCCATTTCCTTTTCTTTAACAAAATCTACTAATTCGTAAAGTCCTGTCATAGCCTCGCCTTTTTCAAAGACTTGTTCTATCACTTTTTTTTCTATCAGATGCCCATAATGCTCCAATGAGAGACTTCCTAAATTGTAGGTTTGCGCGTGCAACGCTACCACTTCTGTAGTTTTGAGCCCTGTGCTAGCCGTAGTATCTTTGGAAGACAAAGCAATTCCAAATTCTTTTTGAAATACTTCGGCCTCGGCTATTTGCCAAAAAGGCTCGGAGTGAATCAAAACCCCATCCATATCAAAAAAAATAGTACTAATGGGTGCGCTCATAATCTAAAAAATTTCGTAATGACAATATTCGCAGTTGAGTCCGCCATTCATAAGCTGGAATCGGGTGCTGTCTTTGAGTCCTATCTTGCGGAGGGCACTTTTATTGGAAGAAATCAACCAAATATCAAACCCTTTGTAGAAATTTTTGAAAATATCGCCCAAATCTTTGTACCACAAATCTTCATTATTGAGTTCAATACGTTCGTTGTATGGCGGATTGATTATCATTATTCCCTCTTTGGACTTGGGTTGGAGTTCAAAGAAATTTTCTTTTGAAAAATAAATGTACGGCAAATCAATATTGGCATCGTAATAATTCATTTTGGCAATATCCAAAGATTTTCCAGCCAAATCATTTACATAAAAATTGACTTCCGAAATATTAATTTGACTTTCGAGTATCGTTCGCAATTTCTCGTATTTAGCTTTTTCAAATTCTTTAAAATGAAAAAATCCCCATTTTTTGCGTTTTAGATTGGGTGGATAGTTGCTTGCAATCATTGCCGCCTCAATAAAAATAGTTCCTGAGCCACACATAGGGTCATAAAAATCTTTTTTTCGATCCCAATTGGACATCAATATCATTCCAGAAGCCAAACATTCATTGATAGAAGCCTCGGTTTGGCGGTTTTTATATCCTCTTTTGTACAATGCCTCGCCCGATGTATCTACTGAAATAGTACATTTATTCAAGCTAGAAATATGAACTTGTATTCTAAAATGCGGTTCTTTTATGTCTACATTGGGACGTTTTTTGTATTTGAAATAAAAATGGTCTACAATAGCGTCTTTTGATTTGAGGCTTATAAAATGCGAATTGACAAACTGTTGTGAATTGACAATGCTCTCAATAGCAAAGGTATTGTCCAGAGTTAGCCATTCTTCCCAATTGAATTTTAAGATATTTTGATATAAATCTTCTTCATCAATTACTTGAAATTCAAAAAGCGGACGATAGATACGAATGGCAGTGCGCAGGCTCATATTGGCAAGCATCAAATGCTCAAAACTGCATTCAAAGGCTACACTTCGTTTTAGAATAGTGCAATCTTCGATGCCTATTTCTTGTAATTCTTTTTCCAATACAGGCTCTAATCCTGCAAAGGTTTTGGCAATATATTTGTGATAACTCAAAATTTGTATGTATTTATTCCCTGCAAAAATATCTCAATTTTGATGAAACAAGGATTAAATTTAGATTAAACAACTACTTCTAGCTTCAAAATTCAGTTAAACATAAAAAACTCAACGATTTCAAGTATATTTCACAAAGACCTGGTTCAAATTATAGGATTATTAAAAATGTTTTTTACTATGACTTAAATTAAGGAATCGTTTCAATTAATATATACTAATTTTGTCCCTATAGTTTTTGCTTTATGCTTCAAAAAATCACTATTTTAGGACCCGAATCTACTGGAAAAAGTGCATTGACTTTAGCGTTGGCGAGTCATTTCAAGGCACCTTTTGTTCCTGAAATGGCACGTGAGTATTTAGCAGAGATTGGTACAAATTATCATTATCAAGATGTCCTCAATATAGCGGCGCTTCAACTCAAAACAGAACAGAATTTTTTGCAAAAAAATCCAAATGCGAGTTTTCTTTTCTGCGATACCGAACTGATAACCATTAAAATATGGCTAGAATATAAAAATTGGGACGTACCGAGTTGGGTTATTGAACAAATAGAAAAATCGGACTATAGTCTTTATTTATTGACCGATATTGATTTGCCTTGGCAGGAAGATCCTTTGCGGGAAAATCCTAATGATAGGCAAGAACTCTTGCATCTTTTTAAAAAAGAATTGAACCATTTTGGCAAAAAATATAAAATAGTGCAAGGAAAAGGCGACGCACGATTTAAAAATGCGATTTCATTTTTATAAACGACAATGAAATTCCCTAGAAAGCTTTCAAACTCAAATCTAAACTTTTGTATGAATAGGTAAGGCTACCTACCGATACAAAATCCACACCTGTTTCCGCATAATCCTTGATTGTATCCAACGTAATACCACCACTGGCTTCAAGAGGCATTCGATTGGCTACAAACTCTACTGCTTCGCGGCAAGCTTCTACCGAAAAATTATCAAGCATAATGCGTTGTACATTACCCGTTTCCAAAACTTGTTTTACTTCTTCCAAATTTCGAGTTTCTACTTCAATAGGCACTTGTTGCATATTCATTTTTTCTTTATACGCTACTGCTCTATTGATGGCTTCCGCAATTCCGCCACAATAGTCCACGTGATTGTCTTTGAGCATAATCATATCGTATAATCCAAAACGGTGATTGGTTCCACCTCCTATTTTTACGGCCATTTTTTCAAAAAAACGATAATTAGGCGTAGTTTTTCGAGTATCGAGGACTTTGCAAGCAGTATGACTGATCAATTTTACAAACTCATTGGTTTTGGTAGCAATTCCGCTCATTCGTTGCATCGTATTGAGCACCAATCGCTCGGCAAGCAAGATAGAACGAGTGTTTCCTTCCACTGTCAAGGCAATATCACCTGGAATTACAGCGGTGCCATCTTTTATTTTCAAGTCTAATATTAAAGTTGAATCTATTTGATTGAATATTTCTACAGCCATATCAATTCCTGCAATAATTCCCGTATCTTTTACTATTAAATTTGCTTTTTTGATATCATCGGCAGGCACACAGCTATTGGCACTATGATCGCCAATGGGTATAATTCCTTGAGGATCTTGAGTATCTTCCAAAATGGCTTGCGCTATAAAATCTTTAAAATTCATTGTTTTATTTTTGACAAAGATACAAACAAATAGGCATAAAAAAACCGCAATTTTCATTGCGGTTTTGATAATTAATTTTGAATGCTTTGATTATACCAAACTTACTTATAAAATAAGCAAAACAATTCTATAATTTTAGTTTGGTAAATGCCGTCATAACAAGCAAATAGTACAATTAAAATTGGACTATATTGATTGTATGAACGGTATTATTTATTTTTTCCAAATCCCATTCTAATACCAAAATGGAAATCTACTTGTTGTGATTCGCTAGCTATAGCCGAGATAATAGAACTAGATCCAAAATATAAAGGACCTACTTTCATACCTGCACCTATCATATTTCCAGCATTTTCTGTAAATGTAAATGGTGTGTAAATCTCTATAAATCTAGAAACAATTCTTGGTGTAATAGCGAAATAATTATTTGCCATTAAGTTTCTTGGATTGTCATTGCTAGAAGCTCTTTGTTGCATTTGTAATGTAACAAAAAATGGTTTCCAAACATTCACATCCGCATATACATTGATAGCCATTGGAAGTTTCACCTCAATTTCAGTTTCTGTTTTATTTACTTCTTGGATTACACCATTCGCTTTCAATTCGCTTTGTACTTTGTCCAAATCGCTAGAAATATATTTAGAAACATCAACATTATTTGCGGTAACAGTATATTCTTTATTATTTTTTTGATCCACGGTAAACTTTGTAAATCCTATATCATTCAAAGCTACACCTGCTCTTACGATATATTTACCAGTTTTTACATTCTTGTATTGATAAGAGATACCCGCATCTACTCCAAAACCAGATGGACTTCCCATTACATTACCCGCAATATCGCTTATATTTGGGTTGGTATAAGTCATACCCAAAGTACCTGTTCCTGTCAAATACGCTTTTTTATTAGCAGAATCTACATTAACAGTCATATTAGCTTGGCTCAAATATGTATTTGCATAAAAACCAGAGAAAATAGCTTTTACCGTACCACCTATTTTCAAAGAATGTCTATCATTGTTCAATAAGGATGTAGCACCACTTGCTCCTATTTCAAACCAGTTTAAGGTAGAAAAAGATTGACTATTGGTATTAATTTTATACCCATTAGCAATATCGTTCACACTCGTATTTAATAATGATTTTCCCAAGTTCAAATCGATGTCATTCATTGTAAACATTACTCTTGCACGTGTCATTAAGCCAAAAGTTGTTTTTTTATTGACTGCATACGCTACTCCTGGGCCTAATACATCTAAACCAATACTAGCATTAAAAGGCTTTCCATCTGTTTTGCTACCAAAAAACAATTCTTTTGGATTGTCAAATTTGCTGGTATTGCTCGTAGACAAGCTTACCAAGCTATTATTTACATTTACATCCATACCAAATAAATGGATATCGACTTTTTGTGGCATTCCAGCCATTTCCGCAGGGTTAATCAATGTAGATAAAATACCTGCTCTTTGTGATGTTTTGATGGCATTGAAACTTCCTTGTGCAAATGATGCCAAAGACAATGAACTAATACCAAAAACTAAGAAAATTTTTTTCATTTTAAGTTAAGTTTGTTTTAAAAATTGAGGTGCAAAACTAATCCTTTTTTTATTTACGAATCCAAATTTTTGAATTTTTAGATATTTTTAAGATTTGAGAAGGCTTGTGATTACCCGTATCAAATATAGGATTGGCAATAAAATCTACTTTCTCTTTAATTTGACTATCAATATCTTCAAAATAAATAGGCGTAGGCATATTGCTCAAATTTGCCGATGTAGAAACGATTGGTTTTTTTAAATTTGACAATAATTTTTGACAAAAATTATTTTTTGGAATTCTAAAAGCAATGAGTCCTTCATCGGATTTTAATATAGAAGGCAGCTTAAAATCAATATCCAATATGACTGTAGTAGGTACATCTTTACATTCATTTTGTATGGTGTTGATATGAAAATTTGTGATTTCTCCATATTCTTTGAGCATTTCTATATCTTTGAATAAAATAATGAAACTTTTATGTAGTGGTCGTTCTTTTATTTGATAAATTTTCTCAATAGCAGCTGAATTTGTAGCATCAGCACCCAAGCCCCAAACGGTATCGGTGGGATACAAAAGGGTTTTTCCTACTTCAAGATTTTGTGAAATATTTTTAATGTCTTCAATAAAATTCATACTTATCGTATAAGTGTAAACGAGCCCATTCGCTTAATAGCTCCAGAAATCGTACCATTCTGAGCAGCAAATACAAAATAGACACCTGTAGGCGGTCTATTGCCATTCAAATCTATGCCATCCCATACGATTCTTGTGCCATTGGTTCTTCCTTGATATATCAAATTCCCAACATTATCCGTAATCTTGAAAATAGAATTATCAGGCATACCATCCAATGAAATTAAACCATTATAATCTTTGGGAACAGGATTGGGCGTAACAAATAAATTGCTCGCATTTTCATCATAAACAGCAGTACTTTGTCCTACATACGAAATCAATCCAATTTCTGTAGAAAAAAAGACTTCCCCCGTTTTGGGATGCACCAATATATCATAGACTGCTTTTCCTGGAAATGGACTATTTACTTCAGTAAATTTTAAAAATTCGGATGAAATTCCTTGATATTTAACACTCAATCCTTCATCTAAATAAAAAATACTTCCCGCAGTACCTACCCACATTCTATTTCCACCATCTATAGCCATTGCTGTCACTTGTGAATTTAAGAATGCACATTCATAGGTAGAATCCGTTGGATTATTAGGGTTTTTAATCGTTTGACCTGGGATATTGAAGCTACAAGGCTCATTGATATTATAATTACAACCATAAATAGCCGCTATTCCCTTATCGGCACCTACCCAAATATTATCATATTTATCCTCGGCAATACAATAGGACGATGACACATCCAATTTACAGTCTTTTACAGCTATATTTTTTATTAAATAAATTACATCATCATTTGGATCGTCTATGTCTTTTTCATTAAAAAATACAATTCCTTGATTTCGGGTCAAAATCCATTTGTTGCTATATTTATCTATGAACAATTTTCTGATTTCGGAAGTTGTAACCACTTTGGTTATTGGATGATTTCGCCATTTTCCATTTATATCAATAGACTTTAGAGGAGTTGCACTACTTTTTGCGGTAAGCCAAATTATATTTGTATTTTTGTCCAACTGCATATCTGTGACACTATTATTTTGTTCCACCCCTTCCAACAAGGAGTTTCGAGAATCAAAAACCGTAGTAGTTCCATTCTGTTCTTTTACCATTCCTCCAAATACAAATGCTCGATATCGTTCATCATTTCGTTCTACCAAACTCATGTGCGTTTGGTATTTAAACAATGGAGAATCCCACAATCCCGCATGATTCCATCCATTATCAAGATATTCAAAAAAACCACTATATACTCTGTAAGCGTCAATATTACTTTTCAGAATTCCTGTATTCATTATCAATCTATTATTGACATATTGAAGTTTATAGGATTCTTTATAAGGAGCAATTTTGAAATCCGCATATTTTTTTGAATTGTTTTCTACTTTATAAACGCCATTTCCCGATACAAACAATTCATTATCCACAGAATAAGTAAAATCTAATATTCTATCATTTGATTGATATACAAGACTTATGCTATTATTATTAATCTTATCAATTTGGCTCCCTATTACATTTTTATTGGTATCCAGGATGTGGTATATTGTATAAATATCGTTATTGATTTTTTTAAATGAATAATATACTTTTGTAGAATCTAATGTATTCAAAATCATAAAATTGCTTCCATCGTATTGATATAATTTCTTATTGGTAAAACAAAACAATTTCTTATCAGAGGCTATCAATTTTTGAAAAGAATCATTGGGCAGCGCATTACTTGCTGTCCAGCTGGCATAATTTTGAAGATTAATCGCTTGATTATCTATAGCTTCCTTAAGTTTGGAATTTACAATTGCATAAAATTTATTATTAAATCTGTCCACGCTAAAAACATTGGCATTTGTACCATTATCACCAATTACATACGTTTCTTTGATGTCATTATTTTTGTAATCAAGTACTATGATTCCCATAGTAGATGCCAAATAAATTTTATCAGAGATAAATTTTATTTCATTAATATTTTTTCTTCCTATAAAAATTTCATTGAAAATATCATAGTTAGACTCTATCTTCTTTGCATTACCCGAAAAATCGATCATATCAATTATCGAATTTTCATAAATGACTATTAATTTCTTAGCATTTTCATCATATCGTATATACTGTATGAAATAATCCGAAAGGCCTTTTGGCTTATTCAAAAAATCTACTTCTTGCTTCTTTGAATCAAAAAAATAAATAGCATACTCGCCATTTGTGTATATATCGTTTCCTATTTTTTCAATTTGTGAAAAAATCCTTGGACCAAAATGATGCTGCCAAGTACCCACTGGTGGCGTTTTTTGACCATAAAAAAATAAGGGATAACCGAACATTATCCCTATTATTATTGTAAATATTTTTTTTGTCAAATTCTTCATATATATGAGAATGATAACGCTAATTTTTATGAAATAGTATAAAACTATGCTAAAACACCCCTAGAAATTACTACTTTTTGAATTTCCGAAGTTCCTTCATATATTTGAGTAATCTTTGCATCACGCATAAGACGCTCTACATGATACTCTTTTACATAGCCATATCCACCATGAATTTGTACAGCCTCAATAGTAGTATCCATAGCTACTTTACTTGCATATAATTTAGCCATAGCACTTGCTTGAGAATAATCTTTTCCTTCATCTTTCAATTTTGCGGCTTTGTATACAAGCAATTTTGCAGCTTCAATTTCGGTAGCCATATCAGCTAATTTGAATTGAATAGCTTGCAATTTTGAAATTTCGGCACCAAATGCTTTTCGTTCTTTTGAATACGCTACCGAACGCTCAAAAGCACCCATTGCAATACCCAATGCTTGTGCTGCAATTCCTATTCTACCGCCATTAAGTGTACTCATTGCAAATTTGAAACCAAATCCATCTTCACCAATTCTATTTTCTTTTGGCACTTTTACATCATTGAACAAAAGGGTATTGGTATCGCTACTTCTTATTCCTAATTTATTTTCTTTGGGTCCCACTACAAATCCGGGCATATCTTTTTCTACAATCAAAACATTGATTCCTTTGTGTTTCAATTCAGGATTTGTTTGAGCAATTACTAGATATACAGATGCCTGCGTACCATTTGTAATCCAGTTTTTGGTTCCATTCAATAAATAATGGTCGCCCATATCTACAGCCGTAGTTCTTTGGCTAGTAGCATCGCTTCCCGCTTCAGGTTCCGATAAACAAAAAGCACCTATTATTTCTCCAGAAGCCAAACGAGTCAAATATTTTTGTTTTTGCTCCTCGGTTCCATATTTTTCCAATCCATAACAAACCAATGAGTTATTTACACTCATAGCTACCGAACAAGAATTATCAATTTTTGAAATTTCTTGCATAGCCAATACATAACTCAATGAATCCATTCCGCCGCCATTATATTTAGGATCTACCATCATTCCCATGAATCCTAGCTCTCCCATTTTCTTCAAATATTCCGAAGCCATAATTTGATGTTCATCGCGTTCAATTACGCCTGGCAATAATTCTTTTTCGGCAAAATCTTTTGCCATATTTTGTATCATTAAATGTTCTTCGCTCAATTCAAAGTTCATACCTTTTATTTTTTTGGGTTAGTTAAAAAATATGGGCAAAATTAATCAAATAGGATTTAATTTTTGAGTTAAAATTTAAAAATTGTAAAAACTACAGGAAAAATTGTTAAAAAA
>JBIPPG010000352.1:0-2726 GCA_044368545.1 Chitinophagales bacterium
ATCAATTTTGATAATCAAAAGATAAAGGAGTAGTTTTAAATAAAGTTTAAAATAGACTCAGGAACTAAGTTTAATTCTTTTGATTTAAATTTTTCAATATCAATCCAAGAAACTTCAGCTATGTTATATGATTCAATTCGTTCAAAATGGTCTAAAAGATAAAATTTATCATCTATTTTAACTTTATAGACAAATAAAATTTCGTGTTTTGGAATTTCTTCAAAATAGAATATGTTTTCAAAAACACCTACAAAATTTTCTACTACAACATTTTGAGCATTTATTTCTTCATAGAGTTCTCGTTTAATTGCGGATACAGAGTCTTCTTGAAAATTGATTCCGCCTCCCAAAAAACGATAATATTCAAAGTCTTTAGATTTATCGAATCCTTTTTCAACCAAAATTTGGTTATTTCTTTTGCAAAGTGCCAAAACACTTACTCTAATTGAATTCATATAATATTTTTCCAATATAGATAATCTAAATCAGGTATAGAAATACCTTGATTTTTTAGAGAAATTAAAATTTGTGCACGATGATGTGTCCCATGATTCAAAAAATGAAACAAAATATCACAACTTTTAAATGAACTGTTTTCGTTTTTAATGTTTTGAAAATGAACAGATTGTTCTAGATTATGCGCCGTTTCTAAATAGGCTCGTATCTTTTGAACGTTAGCTTCCATTATTGGTCTAAATTCTATGATATTTAGATTGTCGTCAAACCAAGAAAGGTCTACAGGCAAGCCTAGTATTCGATGAACCCAAACTCTTTGAGCCTCGAGAATATGATGAAACATCAGAATATCTTTGTCTATGACTTTTTGATGTTCTAATATTGTTAAAATTTCATTATTAGCCCAATAGTCAAATTCAATAATATCTTTGAATATAGTAGTCATATTAAATTGATTGAATATCTCCAAAGCCTTTAGTTTCTTTATTATTATTAATTAATTGATAATAAAGCCTTAAAATAGGTTTGTTTGAAGGAACTTTGTATGAAACCATTGTGGTATGATAACCTGATGATAAGTTGATGTCAAAACTTTTGAAAAGAATATTTAAATTTTCATCAACCAATACTAAATTTAACTTTGAGTTTTGTTTACAATACAAATTTAAAAAGAATATTCCATCATTAGGATTGGGATAGGCCAAAATGTATAATGAATCAATTTTGACTCCTGTATCCAATTTACTAGGAAACAAATTGTCAATTTTTGAAGCTAGTTTTATGTTAAATTTCCAATCCTCATCATTGACATCAGAAGTACCCATTAAAAATCCATTTACATCTGTAAACAAAACACCTTTAAAAGATTCTAGATTCTCATTATTAGAACATGAATTGATAAATATTGCCAAAAAAAACAAGTAAAGTGTATATGTGTTTTTCATAGAATTAAGTTGTTTTTAATTTATATACTAGTTTGCTGTCTCAGCTACTGGAATTTCTCTAGGCACAGCATAATTAGCCAATCCATAGTTTTGAGTTTGACTCAATTGAGGATTTTTGACATGCCATTCAAATTCATCTCTAAAATGACGCAATGCAGCAGCTACAGGCCATGCTGCAGCCTCTCCTAATGGACAAATGGTATTTCCATCAATAGATTTTTGAATACTCCATAATAAATCGATATCTTCCATAGTTCCATGACCAAATTCTAATTTGTGCAATACTTTTTCCAACCATCCTGTTCCTTCTCTACAAGGGCTACATTGACCACAGCTTTCATGATGATAAAAACGGCTTAACGTCCAAGTATTTCTTACAATACATTGGTCTTCGTCAAAAAGCATAAATCCACCAGAGCCCATCATCGTTCCCGTTTCAAATCCGCCATCGTTTAAACTTTCATAACTCATAAGACGCGCTTCGCCTTTGGCTGTTTTACATACCAAATTGGCAGGTAAAATAGGCATAGAACTACCGCCTGGAATACAAGCTTTCATTTCTTTGCCACCTTTTACACCTCCTAGATATTCATCGGAGTAGATAAATTCTTCCATAGGAAGTCCTAGTTCTATTTCATAAATACCTGGATTATTGATATTTCCCGAAGCCGAAATCAATTTGGTTCCTGTACTTTTTCCAATTCCAATTTTTGCATATTCATCGCCTGTCATTTCCAATATAGGCACTACCGCAGCAATAGTTTCTACATTATTTACAACGGTTGGCGATTGATACAAGCCTTTCACCGCTGGAAAGGGTGGCTTCATACGAGGATTGCCTCGTTTTCCTTCCAACGCTTCCAAAAGAGCAGTTTCTTCACCACAAATATAAGCCCCTGCACCAGGCGTTACGTACAATTCTAAATCAAATCCACTTCCTTGAATATTTTTACCCAACCAGCCATTCGCTTTTGCTTCAGCAATGGCTTTTTCTAATATAAATACAACCCACATATATTCGCCACGGATAAAAATATGACCTGTATTGGCTCCTAATGCAAAACAAGAGCATATCATTCCTTCAACTAATAAGTGAGGAATTTTTTCCATAATATAACGGTCCTTGAATGTTCCCGGTTCACTCTCATCGGCATTGCATACAAGGTATCGAGGCACTCCTTCGGGTTTTGCCAAAAAGCTCCACTTCATACCAGTAGGGAATCCTGCGCCACCTCTTCCTCTTAAGCCCGATTTTTGAACTTCAGCAACAATTTCGTCTGGAGTCATTTTAAAAGCTTTCTCTACCGATGCATACCCACCATTTTT
>JBIPPG010000354.1:0-2719 GCA_044368545.1 Chitinophagales bacterium
TGGATATCCATCCCGATATACAATTTTTTTAATGTGTTACTCGTCATATTGTTTTATATTTGTAGTGATAAAATATTTTTAACTAAATAACGGATTTTGGGGTGGATTTTACATAGATGCTTGGCAAAATGGCGGATTCAGTGCTAAATTGGACATTCGGCTTTCTAATAAACATTTGTGCTATATTGAACATTTGTGCTTCTAAATCCGCCACTTCGCCAAACTGAAAAACGTTACTTTACAAAAAAAGCAAGCCAATAAATGACTTGCTTTTTCTTTAAACTTAAAAAAAATAATATTTATTTCACTTCTTCAAACTCTACATCCTCAGGTTCGTTTCCTGTTGGATTTTGAGTATTAGAAGCATTGGCATCAGCGCCTCCAGCGTTTTCTTGTTGCGCTTTGTACAACTCTTCGCTCGCAGCGGTCCATGCAGCATTTAGTTTTTCGGTCAATCCTTCAATTGCCTCATCATTTTTAGCATCCAAGGCTTGTTTGAGATCCGAAACCGCTTCTTCTATCGGTTGCTTTTTATCCGCAGATAATTTATCACCAAAATCTTTCAATTGTTTTTCGGTTTGGAATACCAAGCTATCTGCCGCATTGATTTTCTCTACTCTTTCACGCTCTTTTTTGTCAGTTTCTTCATTGGCTTTGGCTTCAGCCTTCATTTTTTCAATTTCTTCTTTGCTCAAGTTAGAAGAAGCTTCAATACGCACACTATGCTCTTTTCCGGTTCCTTTATCTTTTGCCGATACATTCAAAATCCCGTTGGTATCAATATCAAAAGAAACTTCAATCTGTGGTACACCTCTTGGCGCAGGTGGAATCCCATCTAAATGGAAACGTCCAATCGTTTTATTATCTTTTGCCATAGGGCGCTCTCCTTGTAGGATATGAATTTCTACCGAAGGTTGATTATCTACCGCTGTAGTAAATACTTGCGATTTTTTGGTAGGAATGGTCGTATTAGACTCTATTACTTTTGTCATTACCGATCCCATTGTTTCTATACCCAAAGAAAGTGGTGTAACGTCTACCAATACGATATCATCTGTCACATCGCCACTGATAATACCTCCTTGAACCGCAGCTCCCATAGCTACTACTTCGTCAGGATTTACACCTTTTGAAGGTTTTTTTCCAAAGAATTGTTCTACCAACTCTTGTACTTTTGGAATACGAGTACTACCTCCTACCAATAATACTTCATCGATATCGCTCGCTTTCAATCCCGCATCAGACAATGCTTTTTTGCAAGGCTCAAGTGTTCTTTGGAACAAGGAATCAGACAATTGTTCAAATTTGGCACGTGACAATTTTTTCACTAAGTGTTTTGGCACACCATCTACTGCTGTGATATAAGGAAGATTAATTTCCACTTCACCCGATGTAGATAATTCAATTTTTGCTTTTTCAGCAGCTTCTTTCAATCTTTGAAGCGCCATTGGATCTTTTCTCAAATCGATATTATCCGAAGATTTGAATTCATCAGCCAACCAGTCGATAATAACTTGGTCAAAGTCATCGCCTCCAAGGCTTGTATCGCCATTGGTTGATTTCACTTCAAAAACGCCTCCACCTAAATCTAAGATAGATACGTCAAAAGTTCCTCCTCCAAGATCGAAAACCGCAATTCTCATATCTTGTTCTTTTTTCTCCAATCCATACGCCAAAGCAGCAGCTGTAGGCTCGTTTACGATTCTTTTCACGGTCAATCCCGCAATTTCACCTGCTTCTTTCGTAGCTTGACGCTGTGCATCATTAAAATAAGCCGGAACGGTAATAACGGCTTCGGTAACTTCATGACCCAAGAAATCTTCGGCACTTTTTTTCATTTTTTGAAGCACCATAGCACTAATTTCTTGTGGCGAATACAATCTACCATCAATATCTACTTTTACCGAATCATTATCGCCTTTTACTACTTTATAAGGCATTTTGCCAGCATCGGACAAACATTCGCTGTATCTACTTCCAATAAAACGTTTAACACTATAAATCGTTTTTGTAGGATTGGTAATGGCTTGTCTTTTAGCAGGATCACCAATTTTTCGTTCGCCATTATCTAGAAATGCAACGATAGAAGGTGTAGTTCTTTTTCCTTCGTCATTAGCAATAACCACTGGCTCATTTCCTTCAATTACAGATACACACGAGTTGGTAGTACCTAAATCTATTCCAATAATTTTTCCCATTTTTTATATTTTATATTATGATTAATTTTAAAATCTTACTAATTGTATTTCAACTTTTATACCAATTGACATTTTGTGCTAATATGTCAATATTTAAGGACAAAATGTCATTTTATTAAATTTATAGTACAAAATTGTCATATTCATTTAGCTAAAAAATTGCATAAAAGAATAAATATACAAAGCATATTAATTGACCAAAAAAAAATTAGAAAATACAATAAAAACATAAGCTAGAGACCTAAAAACATAAGAACATAATTAATTTTTTGATAAAAAAATCAACAACGTTAACTTTTTTTAACAATTCGCAAACCACTGATTTATAACTACTTAAAACTTAAACAAGAAAGTTAAATAAACTACTTATCCACAAAATCAAATAGATAAGAAAAAAAAAGTACACAAAAAAAAATTTAATGACTAATTTTGCGATGATAAAAATGTTAAACTTTAAATACTTTCAAAATGAACAAAGGAGATTTAATCGACAAAATTGCACAAGATGCAGGAATTACTAA
>JBIPPG010000353.1:0-2719 GCA_044368545.1 Chitinophagales bacterium
CGTTCTACCAAAAATAGGACGAGCCATATCTTCATATTTTGGCTCCATTAGATAATTTACCGAAATATTTTTGTATTTGTCGCTCACGGTTTTGAATTCTCCAATGATAAGAGCCGTCAAATAAACTGCATGTGGTTTTTTCTGATTCCAAACATCTGTTTTTGTGCCATCAGGATTCAATTTTGAACTCAATAAAGCACCGTTTGATAGCGAAGTGTACTTTTTGTCATAGGTTACTTTTAGTGTTTGGCTATGTTTTTCGGAAGGATAATCAAAGGTAGGAAACCAACCCGAATTTGCCTCGGGCTCACCTTGTGTCCACAAATGTGTTGGTACATTTTTTCTACTACCCTCTACATTGATAAAATACAACCCTTTATCCGCCGAAATAGCTTTTCCACCAAGACTTTTGATGCGCTCGGGATTGGCAGTATATTTTATATAAAGCTTCAAAGTATCTTTTTTTGTAAATTCTTTTGGCAATGTGATTTTTAATTTCAAACTATCGGTATAGGTATAATTCAACGAAACATTTCCTTTTTTCTGAATCCATTTCACTTCATGAATATCAAAAGATTTAGCATCCAGCGTCACTTCACTTTTTGGATAGAAATAAGGCACCATAGTAAGGATGGCTTCACCTTTCATTTGTTTTTCATTCCACAAAGGCTTCAAATTCAAATCGGTATGAAGCAAATCAAAGTCATGTGTAGGAATATATTGAGTTGTAGCAACCGTTTTTGATTTACCATCCAATTTTTGATATGCTTTTTTCTTGCGGCTCATGCAAGAATGGTCTTCATGCAAGGCAAAAGAATCATGAACAAATGTCAAAAAAAATGCCCAGAAAAGTAGTTGTTTCATTTATAAAAATAATTGAGAATTAAAAAAGTAGCAAAATTAATTAGAAAAATATAAATAATTCTTTTTAAAATAGCAGGCTGAGCGTTTCTTTAAGTTTTTTTAATTCTTTAATGCTAAAAATTGTTATATTTTTGTAGCATTATTAAAAGTATTAAACAAAAATTATCATGGGATTATTAGATTCATTAAAAGGATTATTTTCAAAAGGACAAGCTACTATTGAAAATACAGTAGACGCTGCAAAACATGCAGTAGAAAACTCTGGAGAGACTTTAAACAGTATCAAAGAACAAGTTTCTGAAATAGGAACAAACCTACAAGAACAAGGAAAAGAATTGATGGACAAAACCGTAGAAGCTGCTAAAGATGTAGTAGAAAATTCTGGCGAAACTATCGAAGGCATCAAAAACAAAGTAGCTGAGGTAAGTGCTGAAATTCAAGAAGAAGGAAAAGAATTGCTTCACAAAACAGAAGAAGCACTTCATGCTGCAAAAGACACGATAGTAGAAAAAGGTGAAGAACTTATCGAAACTGCAAAAAATACCATTTCAGGTGAAAATGCAGCTACCGAAACTCCTGCTGCTGAAGAAGAGCATAAAGCTTAAGCAAAATTAATTGAATTACAATCCGTTTTGCGATTAATCATTTCTAATGATTAATTTGGAATTAATTAAATTTGAGCCTCAAAAGACAAAATCTTTTGGGGCTTTTTTATGCAAAAAACGGAAAATGTAAAACTTACGCTATTTATAGATGGCTGGTGCCCTATGTGCAAGCGTTTTGCTAAAAGGATTGCGCATTTTGACAGAAAAAAGCACATTGCTATTGAGGATATTAGAACGGTTTCAGATCCGAGTATAGATAAAGAAAAAGCGGTAAAAGCATTGGCTAGTATCGACTATAAAGGAAGGGTTTTTTATGGCTTTGACACCATTTATGAACTCTGCCTAATCATACCATATCTTTTCCTATTCTCACCCATTACTTTTTTATTGAAAATTAGCGGATTAGGTGCTTTTTTGTATAATGAATTAGCCATTAGACGCACGATTATTCCCATACATTGCGATGAAAAAAAATGTGTATCTTTGTAGGTAACAAAAAATTATAGATTATGAAAATTTCATTTCACGGAGCAGCAGGTACGGTTACAGGGAGCAAGCACCTCATTCATTTGAAAAATGGCAAAAACATTTTGCTTGATTGTGGCATGTTTCAAGGCGGTGGACACGAAACCGAATCGTTGAACAGACATTTTGGATTTATTCCTATTGAAGTAGACGCACTTGTTTTATCCCATGCACATATCGATCATTCGGGGCTTATTCCCAAATTTGTAAAAGAAGGATTTAAAGGTAAAATATTTTGCACTCCAGCTACTTATAGTTTGGCGGAGGCATTGCTGAAAGATAGCGCCAAGATTCAAGAAGAGGACGTCAACTACTTAAACAAAAGACGAAAAGCACAAAACAAAACCCCTCTGGAACCGCTGTATACAACTGCAGATGCTGAAAATGCACTCAACTATTTTCATATAAGGCCTTTAAACGAAGTTTTTGAGGTAATAGAAAATGTTACTTGTATGTTTACCGAAGCTGGGCATATTTTGGGAAGCGCAGCTGTCAATCTCAATATTACAGAAGACGACAAAACCACCCAAATCTGTTTTACAGGTGATATAGGACGATACAACGACCCCATTCTCAATTCTCCAGTACCATTCCCACAAGCAAATATCATTATTTGTGAAAGCACCTATGGCGATTCGTTGCACGATGATTTGGCTATCAGCGACGATGTATTGCTAAAAGAAATACTCCATACTTGTGTGGAGAAAAAAGGCAAACTAATTATT
>JBIPPG010000355.1:0-2696 GCA_044368545.1 Chitinophagales bacterium
AATTCTTCTTTGGCACTTTCCATAAGCGGAGAATGAAATGCCCCACCTACTTTTAATGGTAAAACTCTTTTTGCGCCTGCTTCTTTTAATTTTTCAGATGCGATTTCTACTCCTTTCATCGAACCAGAAATCACTAATTGTCCTGGACAATTATAATTAGCCGCTACCACTACTTCGTCAATAGATTGACAAATTTCATCCACTTTGGCATCTTCCATTCCCAAAACGGCGGCCATTGTGGAAGGATTGGCTTCACATGCTTTTTGCATAGCATTGGCTCTTATTGAAACTAATTTTAACCCTTCTTCAAAACTCAACGTTTTATTGGCTACAAGGGCTGAAAACTCTCCCAAACTATGACCTGCAACCATACTTGGATTAAAGTTAGATTGGCTCATTGCAGTAAGAACACTATGAATAAAGACAGCAGGCTGCGTCACATCCGTTTGTGTCAACTCTTCCATAGTACCTTCAAGCATTATTTTTTTAATATCAAACCCTAATATTTCATTTGCTTTTGAAAAATACGATTCAAATTCGGGATTTTTTTCTAATAATTCCTTTGCCATTCCTACAAATTGGGCTCCTTGTCCAGGAAATACATACGCTATTTTCATTAAAAAATGTATTTAATAATTTAAAGATTAAAAATTTTTAAAAATTGAAGCAATTATTCAAATATAATAGTATTTGGATAATCTTCGGCTGCTGTTTCAGCAAATTTTCTATTGGTAAAAGGAATTACAACTCTGTATGTTCCATCTACTTCTATTGTTTCAGTTACCACGCCTACCCCTCTCAAATCGGATTTTAATTTCTTAGCAACTGTAGGGTTTTTAAATGTTCCAAAACATAAATAAGACATTCCTTTTCTATAAGAAGCCGACATAGGTACTTTTGGCATAGGTTTTACAACTACTTTTGGTTCTTTTACTACCTTGGGCTTATTTTCCACATCGGGTTTATCAATTTTATCCGTTTTTGGCTTTTCAGCTAATTTAGGTGTTTCTTTTGGGTTATCAGTAGCTTTTACTTTTGGAACTTCTTTCACTTTTGGTTTTTCCAAAACTTTATTTTCAGTCATTTTTTGTTTCTCTATTGGCTTAGCTTCAGTCTTTTTGATTTCTTTAGGCTTTTCCACAATTGGTTTTGACACTACAGGTTTTGTTTCAGTTGGTTTTTCTACTTTAGCTATTGGTTTAGAGACAATAGGTTGCGCTACAGGCTTTGCAATTTCTTTTGGTTTTTCTACTACAGATTCTTTTGTAGGAGTATTCACTGCATTTGGAGTAGAAATCGGTTTTTGAGCCGCTAATTGAGGTGCTGATTCTGCGGTGATATTTTCCTTATTTTTTATAAAATCCGTTGATTTTATACCTTCTACGGTTGCAGTATTCTGATTTGAATTTGGTGATTTTTGACATCCATTATCCCATATTGGGCTCAATCCAAGCATTTTATTGCATTTCAACGTAGCATAAACCCATGCTGAAATAAATGATAATATCAGGAATAAAGCTACCAAACCTGCTACGGTTCCCCATTTTAATTTTGAAGTAGCATTAGACGTATTTGCATGTCTTGGTGAAGCCACATATTCACTTTCGATTCTATTAAGTGGACTTTCCATTTGTGGAATCGGCTGTAAATCATTAACTGAATTAATTTCTTTTTCTTGCTCGTCTTCAAAAATTGATTTAATAGGATCTCGTTCAACGATAGGTGTAGATTGAATCCCAGTATTTATAGTCTCTGTTATTTTTTCTTCAATAATTTCTTCTTCTACATTTTCAATTTTATTTTTATTAAAATCAAAGTGAGTTTCAACAGGATTGGAAACAAAATTATTTAAATCAAAACTACTATTTGGATTTTGAACATCTATTGTGTTTAATCCAAAAAAATCATTTGGTAAGAAATTGTTTTTTTGTTCTTGGAAATTAACTGCGGCTCCTTTTTTATTCAACATACCATACCCTGGAATTTCTATAGATTTTCCATTATCTAAGCTTGATTTTAAATCATTAATTGCATCAGCAAATTTAGTTTGTGCTTCTTCGGTAGGACAATCTAACGCTTTTGAAAATGCATGCAACAATAACCCATCATTATTATCAGAAAAAGGATTGAGGGAAAGTGATGTATTGCCGGGAATCATTTGACTTCCCTCAAGTTTGGTATTTTCTTTATTAATGGCTAAATCGCCAAGACTAGGAATAAAAACATTTCCATGTTTTTGTAATAAAGAAGCAATCAATTTCTCAACTTGCATAATGTCTATTTAAGGATAAATATTATTAAAAAATACCACAAAAATAGGATAATATTTTAAAATTAAACACAAAAAATACATAACAAATTAAAAATATATCATTTTTACATTTATAGCGTACTATATTTCAATTTTTATTTATCTTTGCAGACAAAATTTAAATCAATGATATTAGAAGTAGTTATTCCAAATGTTGCCGAATCTATCACCGAAGTTACTCTTGGTACGTGGTTAGTAAAAGATGGCGATTATGTTCAATTGGACCAGCCAATATGTGAAGTAGAAACAGACAAAGCCTCTCAAGAATTGATAGCAGAGAAAGCTGGAAAAATATTACTTGTAGTATCAGAAGGAGATGATGTAGCAGTTGGAGGATTAATTGCAAAAATTGATACCGATGCGCCTGCACCTGCTAAAACAGAGG
>JBIPPG010000387.1:0-2696 GCA_044368545.1 Chitinophagales bacterium
GATGGAATACGTAAAGGGGCACACGCTGGCAGCTGTTCTACGCCAACAGACTCGTTTCACTGCCCGCAATGCAGCGATCGTCGCTGGCCACATCGCTGGCGCACTTGCATACGCACACCGCAACAACGTGGTGCACCGCGATATCAAACCAGCCAACATTCTCATGGGCGACAACGGCGACGTGAAAGTGGCCGACTTCGGTATTGCGCGCGCACTTGATGCCGGACACGACGCAGGTCTCACACAAGACGGAGCCGTCATGGGCACCGCGACATATTTTTCCCCCGAGCAAGCCAAGGGCGAGGGCCTCGACCTTCGCTCTGACCTGTATTCACTTGGTGTGGTGTTATACGAACTGCTCACTGGGCGTGCACCATTTATTGGTGAATCTGCACTCGCAACTGCATACAAACAAGTCAATGAACAACCACCAAGTATTCGTTCAGTTGTTGCTGATTGTCCACAGCAACTTGAAGCCATCGTTGCAAAGTGCATGACAAAGAACGCAGAGATGCGCTACCCCAGCGCAGATCAATTGCGTGACGACCTTCGTCGTTTTGTTGGTGGTGAACCCACATTGGCAATGGACGAAGTGCGCGCCCGTCAAGGTAAACCACCACTGGCGAGCTCCGACCTCGAACAAGCCACCACGATGATGGCTCCCATCTCGCAAGAGTCGGGTGACACGGCATCAATGCCCGCTACTCCGCAGACAACCCTTATGCCGCCAACCATGGCTCCAGTTGAAACACTTCCCGAGTACGAGGACGATGCGGCAAGCAAGCGTGGTTACATCATTGGCGCTGTTGTTGCTGGTCTTGTGATCATCGGCGGCATCATCTTCCTCATCGCAAGCATGGGCGGCAACACTGCTCTCACTATTCCTAATGTGTCAAGCCAGCCTTGTGATGTTGCAAAGGCAACTCTTGAAGAGGCGAAGTTCGTTGTCGCGGTCAGCCCAGCCGAAACAGTCTGCGACGGAACACAAATTGTGCAGAGCCAGTCACCTGCAGCCGGTGACACCGCCAAAGAAGGCGAAACCGTCACGCTTGTTTTCCCGGCTGTCACCTTTGAAGTGCCTCCTGTTGTTGGTCTTCAAGAGGAAGCAGCGCGCGCAGCGATTGAAGGTGCTGGCTTTGTCTATTTCAAAGGCCCCGATGTCATCGACAAGACATATGCGCTGGGCACTGTTGCGCTACAAAGACCTGCAGGTGGATCTCAGCTTGCCAAGGGTGAAGCCGTCACTGTGAATCTCTCTGGCGGTAACGGACAGCTTGCTGTTCCCACCGTTGTTGTTGGTCAAACCACAGCAACAGCGCAAGCCCTCTTGCAGGCCGAGCCGTACAAGTTCGTTATCACCATTGTCGAAGAAGTAAGTGCAACCGTGGCAAAGGGTGTGGTCATTCGCACTAACCCCGTTGTTGGTCAATTGCTCGACAAGGGCGCAGCCATCACGTTGTACGTATCGTCAGGTCCACAACCCGTCACAATGCCATCGGTAAAAGGTCTCACAGAAGCTGATGCTCTTGCGCGCCTCACAGCACTTGGCCTTGATCCAACGGTTGACTACTTCGGCGTTGCGGCGGGCAACCCCAACATTGGCAAAGTCATCAGTCAGGGCACTGCTGCGGGCACAATGGTCACCCCGGGAACAACGATCGTTCTTACTGTGGGTCGCGACGAAACTGCCATCACTGGCTGAACCCACGTTGTTTCTTACGCGCAGCGATTCAAAAAGTTGCGCAACAGGTCATGGCCTGCTGCAGTAAGGATGCTCTCGGGGTGAAACTGCACACCTTCAACATCTACATCACGATGACGAACACCCATCACGATGCCATCAGCAGTTTCTGCAGTAATCAATAGCTCTTCCGGCATCGTCGATTTTTCAATCACTAACGAGTGATACCGCGTTGCCTCCAAAGGCGACGTAAGACCTTCGAATACACCCGTGTTGTTGTGTGTAATGAAAGAGGTTTTGCCATGCATCAGTTGTGGCGCACGAACAACGTCGCCGCCATACACATGACCAATTGCTTGATGTCCCAGACACACTCCAAACACCGGGGTGTTGCCGGCGAACGCACGAATCGCATCACAGATGATGCCCGCTTCTTCAGGGCGACCTGGCCCAGGCGATAACAACACGCCGTCTGGCTGCAAAGCGACAGCCTCGTCCACGGTCAACTGATCATTGCGCACCACGATGGGTTCAGCACCTAGTTCGCCCAGATATTGAACGATGTTGTAGACGAAGCTGTCATAGCTATCGATAACGAGGATCCGGGCCATGTCTCTAGCCTGCCTTGTTTCGTCCCGTTTCGTGAAACCAATTGCCCGCGGGGCTCTACAATCAGAGCGTGGCTACAAAGAAGAAGCAGGGCGGTCGTGTTACCCCAAAGGGCGGACACACCAATCCCACCAATATGCACGGAACCAGTAACGAAGACGTGGGCAGTAGCAGTCGCTACACCCCACCAGTAGCTGACTACAAGATGCCAAGCCCCCAGTGGGTGTTGTGGCTGATGTTCATTCTCCTCGGTGCAGGATTCGTTGTGATCCTTCTTTATTACCTGGGTTTTGTACCCGGTGGCCGCAGTAACTGGTACCTCGCGGTCGGTCTTGGATCATTGTTAGGTGGCTTGTACACAGCCACCAAATATCGCTAGACCGTCGGCAACCCCGTGCGGGGCGCG
>JBIPPG010000075.1:0-9590 GCA_044368545.1 Chitinophagales bacterium
TTCGGGAACGTATATCGATACACTTATTGGAGCTAATTCAAAAGGTTGTGATTCTATTAGAACCTTGGTTTTAACTGTGAATCCAAAAACATTTTCAAATTTCAAACAAACAATATGCCAAGGGGAATCTTTCTTTAATAGAACTCAAACTGGAGTTTATCATGATACTTTTGTAAATGCAAAAGGATGCGATTCCATTAGAACTTTATCATTAATTGTCAATCCTATTTCTAGAACGATTATAAATAAAATAATTTGTGAAGGCGATGTATTCCATGGAAAATCTTCAACGGGGATTCATTTAGATACATTCAAAAATAAGTTTGGATGTGATAGTATACGTGAAATAAATCTATTCGTCTTTTCTCCTATTCGCAAAAATTTGAACTATGCGATTTGTCAAGGTGAATCTTTTAGAGGTCGAACGAAAACAAGCATTTTCATTGATACGATTAAAAATGGTCTAGGGTGTGATAGTATTATTGAGACGGTAGACTTATATGTGAGATCCAATGTTGATAGTAGTTTCAAAATAAAAATTTGTGAAGGCCGCTCATATAGAGGAAAATCATCTGCTGGAAATTATATAGATAGTTTTACGAATGAATTTGGATGTAAAAGTATTTATAGATTTGAATTAAGTTTTAATCCAAAAACGTATAGTAATGAAACAAAAACCATTTGTCATGATCAGAAATATAAAGGCCATACAAAGTCAGGTATATACAGAGATACTCTAATAAATCAGTATGGTTGTGATAGTATTATTACATTGACTTTATTTGTTAAATCCAATTTTATAACCAATAAACTGCAAGACACCACGATAAAAAAAGGAGATACGGCTCTATTACAAGCCCAAAAAGGATTTTTATATTATACTTGGAATACAAAAGCAACCACATCTGAAATCATGGTTTCCGAAGAAGGCAAATACAAAGTAACCATTATGAATCATGATGGTTGTGTAGGATACGACAGTTGTAATGTGTATATCATTCCTAGAGACACTTCAGGCACAGATACTACTGTTATTGACTCTTTAGATGGTTATGTTGTATGTCCTAATATTTTTTCACCAAATGATGATTTTAAAAATGATTTTTTTATTCCGATGAGAGTAGGAAGTATAAAAATTACAGACTTTAGTATTTTTAATAGGTGGGGGGAAAAGGTATATAGCTCAAATGTTTATTTTTATTGGGATGGAATATATAAAGGTGAAAAATGCGAGCCGGGTGTTTATGTATATTATTTAAAATACGAGAATCGATATAGAAAAGAAATCATAAAGGGAAGCGTTACATTAATTAGATAAGTATTTTTTTTTTTTAATTAAACAAGCCCGAATAGTTAATAATTTTTTATAAAAAGATTAAAGCATAATGAAAAATAAGTTTTTTTTAGAAGATGATCCTGAAGATATTTTGAATTATTTTGTTCCAGATTATAATATTTGGCCTCAAATTAATCGAACTTACGTTGTATATAAAGATAATAAATTGTTGAATTTTTTACTTTGGTATAAAAGATTTTATCGTACTTATTATTTTGTTGTTGAGTTTAATAGTTTTGAAAAAGAATGTTTTAAGTTGTGTTATGAAAGTAAAAATAATTTTAAAATTATAATACCTAAAATAAACAACTTTTTATTTGTAAATTTTAAATGATTTTCACCTCTTTAACCCTTACAATACTTGATTTTCACATTATTTAACTATTTTACCAAACAAACGTTTGGTAAAAATGAAAAAAAAGTTGTAACTTTGCAAAACAAAAATGATAAAGTTATGAACCCAGAATCAAAAAACATATTGAAAGGTGGCGAATTTTTGATAAAAGAACAAGCCCTAGAGGATGTATTTATCCGCGAAGAATTGAGCGAAGAAGCGCTACAGTTTGCCGAAATGGTAGAGGAGTTTGTAGACAAGAAAGTAGCGCCCAATTTTGACAAAATAGACAAAGGCGACTATGATTTATTGACGAATTTGCTCAAAGAATCGGGCGAATTAGGAATGCTCAGCACCAGCCTACCCGAAGAATACGGCGGTATGAATATCGATTTTAATACCGAATCGGCCGTGGGCGAGGAATTGGGAAAATCCCATTCTTTTTCGGTAGCGTGCGCTGCACATACAGGTATTGGCACCTTGCCTATCTTGTATTTTGGTACCGATGCTCAAAAAAATAAGTATTTACCCGATTTGGGAAGTGGTGCCAAATTTGCCAGTTATTGCCTTACCGAGCCTTGGAGTGGTAGCGATGCATTAGGCGCTAAGACAAAAGCCATTTTGTCCGAAGACGGCCAGCATTATATCCTCAATGGACAAAAAATGTGGATTACCAATGCAGGATTTGCCGAAGTCTTTATCGTTTTTGCGCAAGTAGACGGCGATAAATTTACAGGATTTATAGTAGATAAAGATACGCCAGGATTGACTTTAGGTGCCGAAGAAGATAAAATGGGCATCAAAGGCAGTAGCACACGTCAGGTATTTCTTGAAAATGTAAAAGTTCCTACGTCCAATGTTTTGGGCGAAATAGGAAAAGGACACAAAATAGCCTTCAATGTACTCAATATCGGTAGATACAAATTGTGTGTAATGGCTATGGGAGGCGCAAAAAAAACGTTTGAACTAGGTGTGAATTATGCCAAAGAAAGAACACAATTTGGAAAATCCATCGCTACGTTTGGAGCTATTAGAGAAAAAATTGCCGATATGTATATGTCTATCTATGCTACCGAATCGGCTACCTATAGAGTCAGTGGATTGATAGAAGATAAAGTGGCCGAATTGGTTGCCAATGGCACTACAAAACACGAAGCCAAGTTGGCCGCAGCTGAAGAATATAGTATAGAATGTGCCGCACTCAAAGTAATGGGTAGCGAAACCCTCGATTTGGTAGTAGACGAAGTGGTACAAATATACGGTGGAATGGGCTTTAGCGAGGAAGCACCTGCCGCACGTGCATACAGAGATAGTCGTATCAATCGTATTTTTGAAGGAACCAACGAAATCAATCGATTATTGGCTGTAGGAACTATCGTAAAACGTGCTATGAAAGGACAGCTAGACTTGATGAAACCTGCTATGCAAGCACAAAAAGATTTGATGAATATCGATTTTGGCGATGAAAGCAATGAATTGTTTGCTACAGAGAAAAAAGCGATAGCACAAGCCAAAAAAGCCGTGCTATTGGTAGCTGGCGGAGCTATTCAAAAATATATGATGGATTTTGAAAATCAACAAGAAGTTATTTTGAAAATTTCCGATATGGCTTTTGATGTATTTGCGGCCGAAAGTATCTTGTTGCGCGCATCCAAATTGGCTCAAAAAAATGGTGGAAAACCCGATGAAAAATCCGCTACGCTGCTACAAATTTTTGTAAGCGAAGCTATGGAACGCATCTACAGCAATGGCAAAAAAGCGATAGCCGATTTTGCCGAAGGCGATATGCTCACGATGATGAATATGGGCGTAAAACGATTCACAAAATACCCCGTAGTCAATGTTATTGGTTTGAAAAAGACCATTGCCGATATCGCACTAGAAAAAGGAAGTTTTTAGTTTATCCCAAATTGCGCCTTAGATTATTACGAAGTAATAAAGTAAGGCGTTAGTTGGGGTTAACCCCGCAAACGGATTGTTTCAATCAATTGAAAATTGATTGAATTACAAGACGTTATGCGATTAATCATTTTCAATGATTAGTTTGGGTTTATATATTAGTTTATCACCCCAACGAAAAGGCGCAATCTCAAATTTGCGTCTTTTTTTTATTTTGGGCATGCCCTCATCAAAGAGGCTGTCAAGTTTGTGTTTTTCTAGCTATAATCGGGGTAGCGCCTCTTTGATGAGGTCGGGCTAATCCGCTTGTAGTCCTCCGCTTCGCTTTGGAGCTACCGCTGCTATCCCTCATGCAATGGAGTGTGTATGCGATTAAAATCACTTATTCTATAAATAATTTGTTCTAGAATTGGTGCAAAAAATACTGATTTAGATATAGCTACACGTTAAACAGTAAACTCTAGTTATTAATAAAAAAAGTGAATATAAAAAACGAACCGATAGCTTAGATTGGGTGGGAAAAGATTAGTTTTTGCAAAAAATTAGAAGACAACTCTTTTTTTTTTAATTAATGATAAATTGCTATTTGTCATTATAATGTCCCCAAAGGGAAAGAATTAATACTATAATTTTTTCTTTTTCAATTCTATACACAAGTCTATGTTTATTTGTAATTTTTCTTGACCAAGTTTCTGATTTATAATGCTTAAGTTTTTCAGGTTTTCCTGTCCCATTTGTAGGATGAATTCTTAATTCATTAAAAAGTTGATCAATTTTACGCAATGTATTAATATCACCTGATTTTTTGAACTTTTCGATATCTGCAATTGCATCTTCCGTTAATTCAATATCGTAAATCATAAGCCCAATAATTCTTTTTGTTTACTTATTGGGATTCTTTTTGTTTTACCCAATTCGGCTTGTTTTATTGATTTGTCAATTTTTGCATAATAATCTTCTTTTGATAATAAGGCATCCTGATTACTTGTAGCCATTTCAAATCGAATCTTTAACTCTATTAATAAAGATTTAAGTAAATTCATTTGTTTTTCATCATTTGGATAAATTGTAATTGTGTCCATAAAATTATAATTCATTACATTACAAAAGTACAATTTTTTTATGAAAAAAAGATAAATTATTTTCTAAGAAATACTACTTCAATAAACTTTCAATATCTGCAATAACTACGGAATCCGTTACTTTCGTTTTTGGATTGATAACTTTTTTTACATTTCCTTCTTTGTCTATCAAGAATTTTTGAAAATTCCATTTAATATTGGCATCTTCTAGTTTATTGTATTTTTTCTGAGTTAGAAACTGATACAATGGATGCATATCGCTCCCTTTTACGGATATTTTTGAGAACATATCAAAGGTTACACCATAATTGGCTTGGCAAAAAGAAGCTATTTCGCTGTCTTCTCCGGGTTCTTGCCACAGAAAATTATTGGCTGGAAATCCTAAAATCACCAATCCTTGGTCTTTATATTTTTTGTAAGTAGCTTCTAAGTCTTTGTATTGAGGCGTGAGTCCGCATTTGCTAGCCACATTTACTATCAAAACAACTTTGCCCTTATAGTCCGAAAGCGATTTTTCGGAGCCATTGAGCATTTTCATTTTGAAGTCATAGATTGATTTTTGTTCCAAATCGGGGAATTTGTTTTGACACAATCCCAAAAAGCCAAGAAAAGATAAAAATAACGATTTCATAAAAAAGTATTTAAGTTGCAATTAAATTAAAAAATTAAAAATCATCTCCAACAAAATCATTGTCAAAGCTGTCGTTGTTCATTTTTGAAGGAATGGTTTTGGTAGTTACATTGCCACCAAAATCATCTATCGCAAAAGGGTCTCCCGAGGAGGGTGAACCAAAATTGTTTGTATTTGTAATTCCATCAAATCCTCCCGTAGGGCCATAACTTTCATCAAAATCGGCATATTTTACATATTGTCCAATAAAACGAGCTTTGACGGTATCGGTCTCTCCATTTCTATGTTTTTCTACAATGATTTCGGCTATTCCTTTCAATGAATTTCCTTCTTCATCGGCGGCTTCTTTGTCATAATATTCGGGACGATACAAGAAGATAACCATATCGGCATCCTGCTCTATTGATCCCGATTCCCTCAAATCCGAAAGCATAGGACGCGCCCCTTTTTTGCCACTGCCACGCTGCTCTGCCTGACGGCTAAGCTGTGCTAGGGCTATTACAGGGATTTCTAGTTCTTTGGCTATTGCTTTTAAGGAACGCGAAATAAAGGCAATTTCTTGCTCTCTATTGGTTATCGACTTGCCTCTTCCATCGCCTACATTGGCGGTCATCAATTGAAGGTAATCCACTATAATTAAATCGAGTCCTTTTTCACGTTTGATTTTACGTACTTTTTTTCTAAAGTCCATTACGCTCAATCCCGCCGTATCGTCTATAAAAAGACTCGCTTTGTTCAAAGACCCAATTTTGGTTGTAATTTGTTCAATTTCAGCGGGCGTTAATGTTCCTCGTTGAATTTTGGTTTGGTCTATTTCACTTTCCATCGATATCATCCTTTGTAGAATCTGGTGTGTAGACATCTCCAGCGAGAAAAACGCTACCGATTTTTTATCCATAACAGAAGCATTTCTTGCCAATGCAAGCGTAAAGGCTGTTTTTCCCATACCCGGACGACCTGCCACAATGATAAGGTCACTTTTTTGCCATCCACCCGTCAAATCATCTAGTTTTTTAAATCCCGTTTGTACACCTTGAATCTTATTTTCTTTGGCGATATTCACACGTTCTTTCAATTTTCCAATGGCTTCAATCAATACCGAATTGATTTGAGTTGGGTCCTTACTCGTATAGTTATCGGCTAGTTTATAAATTTTGGATTCGGCTTCATCTAAGAGTTCAAAAACGTCTTTTGTATTGTCATAAGCATCCTCAATAGTTTCATTTCCTAGTTTTATAAGCTCTCTTTGAATATATTTTTGGGCTACAATTCTTGAGTGAAACTCTACATTGGCACTACTCGCTATCGTGTTTGACAATTCTATAAGATATGCAGGGCCACCTATCATTTCCAGCGTACCTTCTTTAGCTAATTGTTCTGCCAATACCCCAATATCTATCGGTTCGTTTCGTGCACTTAGGTTGAGTGCTGCAGAAAAAATCTTCTGATGGGAAGGCATATAAAAGGATTCTTCCGATAAAATTTCTCTCACCGTATCTATCGCTTCTTTATCTATCATGACAGCTGCAAGAACCGCTTTTTCCATTTCAATATTTTGGGGGGATTTTTTGCCCAAATCAATATCTTTTATCTTCTTATTCAAGAGATTAGATTGAAATCGTTGTATGGTTTCTTTTTGGTCTATCATTGTTTAATTTATTGAATATTAATTTTTTATGTTTAATTTGAATGCAAAATTGTTACATCTTTATTATTTCTGCAAATTTAACTTACTATTTTTTTAAGCAAAAATTAACTTCAAGATTTTTGTTGTTAATTCGAGGAGTTTTTGCGAATCTTATGTGGATAACTTATTGTTTTTTGTGGATTAAAGTTTTAATCATTTGAGAAATATGATTTAATTTTGTTTTTAAATTAAAAATAGATTGTTGAAAAATAATACACAAATCTTAAAAATCAAAGGCATGGAGTTTTATTCCTGCCATGGTGTATATCGGTTTGAAAAAACGAGAACAACCCGCTTTATTGTTGATGTTGAGATTGTAGCCAATTTTGAAAAATCTATGCAAAGTGATTTGTTAGAAGATACTATAGATTATGAAATTATTTATAATAAAATTTCTGAAATAATGAATAAGTCTTCTAATTTAATTGAATATTTAGTTCAAGAAATTTCAAAAGAGATTTTACCATTGTTATCAATTGGGAATCAATTGAAAATAGAAATACATAAAATGCAACCTCCTGTAAATGGCAAGGTGAATGAGACGGCTTTTGAAGCTATTTATATAAAATAGTGAAGAAAAATCTTTGTAATTTTAAAAAAAGATATATATTTGCACTTCAATTTTAAAATGGAGATTGTAGCTCAGTTGGTTAGAGCATCGGTTTGTGGTTCCGAGGGTCGTGGGTTCGAGCCCCATCATTCTCCCTTTTTTTAGTTTTCCCACATTGATTTTTTTAGTTATTTACAAATGTTAACTTTTGGGTTGATATTATGCTAGTAAATAGCAATTTATTTAAAGTTTTTGTTAAATTATTTTTTAAATTTTTAATTAAATAATGCGTATATTTGTCCCAATTTTAAACTTATGGGAAAAATTTACATATTTCTATTATTATTAATTTTAGGAACAAACTTTAAAAGCAATGCTCAAATAGTAGTAGCTACTTCGCATACTGCTACAGATGTGTTTTCGGGTGGAATTTCTTTTAATGTGTGTAACAAAAGTTCTTCTCCCATTCGTATTTCTGAAATATCAAGTATTCACGCAACAGCTAATGCATCTGTAAATCCAGTTGTAAAAGTTTGGTATAGAATTGCCCCCATAAATGGACCAATAAGCTCGGTTTCTACACTTACAGGTTGGATTTTAGCAAAAACTCAAGTGAAAACTGGAATGTCAACATCGATTCAGCCATTTGCAACTAATCTTGGTATTGATATACCTGCAGGCGATACCATTGCAATATTTTTGGAAACAAATCAACAAAGTGCCGCTCAATTTGTAGCACCTCCTAATGTTGGATTACATACGTTTGATTCGGTTACTATTCAAACTGGATTTTTAAAAGGATATTCAGGATTGGCTACCAATCCAAGTTCACATCCAAGAGGATTTGTTGGTAGTATAAAATTTACAAAACTTACACCGTGTGCAGGCACCCCAAACCCTGGTGTAATTATATCTGAACAAGGATTTTGTGCAGGAGTTAATAAAACTTATTTTTTGGATGGAGCATCGTTTGCTAGTAGTATCAATTACCAATGGCAAACCGCTCCTTCTGCTACTGGACCATGGACCAATGTAGGTTCAAATAGTTTAAGTTTTACAGGTTCATTTGTAAGTAATACCTTTATTCGTGTAAATGTTACTTGTAATAATTCCAGTTCTACCACCACTACACCTACTTTTTTAGATACTTTAAAACCACCAGGATATTGTATGTGCGCCCCCGCATTTGTAATTGATGATATTGAAGAAGAAATAGTAAAAGTGAAAATAAATACTTCTGAAAGAATTTCAAATTGTTCTTCATTACCAGTGAATGCAGGTCCAACTAGTTTTTTGGGTAAATATACAGATTGGAGACCTTATGGATCTATTGCTACTTTAAAACAAAGTTCTTTCAATGAATTGACTGTAGATTATAATACATGCGGTATTTTAAATAGAGCTAGAGGGTATACCGTTTATATTGATTATAATGCAAATAAAGTTTTTGAAGCAACCGAAGTAATTTCGAATGGAACGTTTCCTGCAAATTCAAGTTATGGCGAAAAACTAAATACTTTTATTGTGCCCGCAAATGCAGGAGGCAGTCTTACATTGGCTAATCCAAAAATTGAAGTTTTGATGCGTGTGATTTATTATAGTGCTACAACACCTATGCCATTTGTAGGATGCCCTATTGCGGCTTTTACAGCTGGAGAGATTGAAGATCATATTGTAACTATTGAAATATCAGACAACTGTGTTGGAAAGCCAGCTCCTGGTATAATTGATGGTACAAGAGGATTTTGTATAGGCACCAATTCTGTTTTTACAAATTATAATGCAACAATTGCAAAAAATATGTCAAGAATTTGGCAAACATCTACTTCTGCAAGTGGGCCTTGGACTACTTTGGTAGGGCAAACAAGTGAACAAGCGAGCTCTATTCTACCTGGAACCACTTATATTAGAGCAATTGTTAATTGTATTTCATCTGGCTTGTCCGATACTACGCCTGTTTTTAAGGATACATTAAATCCTAGTGCAAAATGTGTATGTCCTCCGCCATATTATAATACAGTACTTACAAATACTGTTGATTATATAGAAAATGTAACATTAAATGGTTTTT
>JBIPPG010000356.1:0-2689 GCA_044368545.1 Chitinophagales bacterium
TTATTACGCAATGGTCTAAAAAATGTATCGTTTACATAAAAATCAGGATCCAATTTTTTTCGATAAAATTGGTATTTCATTCCATAGTAGTCAAATTGATTTACTTTTTCGTCAGGACTATTTCCCGCTTTAAAAATAGCGTCTTGATAAGTTAGCATTATAGTATCTCCCACACAATATTGATGAGTTACTTTATATTTATCATACAAAGGAACCTCTTCAGGTCTATCAATATTTTTTGCGGTAGCAAAAGCTGCACCTGGAAGAGGTGTTGCTAAATTACAAGGCTGAACTTCTTTAATACAAATATCATCTATAAAGAAATCTCCTGTTGTTTGATCATTATCTCTATAAACTATTCCAAAATAATAAACATCGCTTGTAGTAGGAATAAAATCCGCCCAATAACGATTCCATTGATCAAAGCTAAATTTCACTAGAGGTTCGCCAAATCTATTATCTATAGCACAAGCGTCCAAACTTTTTCCCCATGTTACATACAATGAATCCCAACACATATTAGATCCATCTTGTTTATGCCAAAAAGAAATTCGGTATACCTTTCCTTTATCTAATTTAAATGCGGGTAACACTAATTTCATATCGGCTTTAATTCCTGGTGGATTAGGCGGAGGTGTAGGTAAATGCTTCATAGCTTGTCCTGATTTCCCCCCACTTGCAACTGAATAAATATTAGCTGGTGCTCCAAAATTTCCTTTAAGAGGACATGATGGGGAAAATCTTGTAAAACAATTAAATAATTTATTCGCTCCAAATTGAACTTGATTAGAAAAACTTTCACACCAAGGCAATAATTGTAAATATACAACTGGAACAGATTTTGATGAATCTATTATTATATTATTTGGATTAGCTGGGTCACACCACATGGTTAATCTTCTATAATATCTATAATAATCTCTAGCTGTATCTTGAAGGGTATCTCTATTTGAAGTTGGAGTTGTTAAACTTGTCCAATTAATCTCATCATCTGAACCTTGCCATAAAAAAATTGGAGTACCAGATCTAGTTATAGCATTTGGAACAGAAATCAAAATACTTCTGTTCAAACAAATCTCACTAATTACCTCAGCTTTACCATTAGCACTATTTGGAGCATTAAATAAAATATTACTTACATCAGAGGTGTCAGTTTTTGTACCTAATGGACATAATTTAATCGTTCTTTTATAAAATAAGTTTGATGAAGCATTATCAATCTTTAATTTTTGAAAAACTGCTCCTGGTATAGCGCCAAATACAGTTTGATTTTGTGAAACAAACCATTGATAAGCAAATGGACCTGGATGTATTTGAGTACCATTAGAACCTGTTATTTTCACTGTATCATTCAATATATTGGCTTCAATAGAGTCTGTACAATTAGCTTTAAAAAATTGAATTGTATTTGGCAAATTTGAAGTAGAAATGGCTGTACTAAATGTTCTTGAAGAACCTTCACATACCATTATTGATTTTCTATATTGGGAAAAACCAGCTTTCATCCTAACAACAAGAGAGTCCGTATTATTATATCCACCTACATAATCTACAAAACCTGAATTTTTACTATTTATTTGCCATGAAGAATAAATAGGTAAGGTAGAATAGAATGAACCTCCATTTGTTTTAACAACGATACTGTCGTCTGGACAAGTTCTAAAATTAATTGAAGTAGTCCCAGAAGAAACTTGTAATCCAACTACAACTTCATTAGAAGTATCTAATGATGCAATTGAGTTAGGGCAAAACTTCAAAATAACTCTATATGTATTTGTATCATTATTATTAATAAAAACACTATGTTTAATTGAATCAACAGGTGCATTATAATTTAAAAAAGGTTTAGGTCCTTTTCCATTATATTTCTCCCAAACAGGAGTCATAACACCTATCATACTATCTCTATGAAGATAATCTATAATTGCTTCTTCCGCTGGACAAGATAATTTAGCTGTTAAAGGGCCTAAATCCGTCCAAAATCTAAATGATAAAGAAATAGAAGAATCAATTGAATTATTACAAGGTTTTAGTACAACTCTATAATACTTATTTTGATTGCTAACTTTTACTTTTACAAAAGTATCTGTCATCCCAGACATTACTGTATATGGTCCAATAGCAACATTAGATTCATACCATACTTTTTTCAATTTAGCTAAGAATCCTCTATCTAATCCATTTATACTCAATCTGGCACTATCGGCAGTACAATCTTTATCTGATAAAAACAAACTAGTTCCATTCAATCCCATATTTACATTTGGAGTAATTGGAGATTTGGCACTAAATGTAGTAGTATTTGCAGGTAATGGACAATAAGAAACATGGGCTCTATATTGAATAATATTTTTAGTTATAGGTACAATTATTGTGTCTTTGTTTTGTGGTAAGTCAGACCAAAATAGCCCATTTGAAGTAGTACTCATCCATCTATAATTCTTAGCAATCTGATTATCATTCACAAATCCTATATTTTGTAAATACATTACAATTGAATCTAATTGACCTGGTACCGTTGAACATTTAATATCTCCAAACCTTATGGCTCTTGTAGAAAACTCAAATTTTAACGGTGTAGAAAATAATACCGTAGTTCCACATGAAATTCGAACTCGATATATAAAACTATTAATATTTGGAGTCTGATTTATTCTATCTGGATTTATATTCAATGTATCTCCAGTAG
>JBIPPG010000357.1:0-2681 GCA_044368545.1 Chitinophagales bacterium
GAAAAAGATATTGAGGCATATTTTACAAACGGCACATTTGGAAACGGATAGAATTAAACTACAAGGATTTGGCAATTCTAATTATAAATCTCGTGAAGTAGGAGAAGCTTTTCAAGCACTCCAAAAATCAAAAATTATCCAATTGATTTACCCAATCACAAGTACCAAACTTCCTATGTTGCCCAACTTAAAGCGTAGCCCTCGTTTACAATTTTTGGATACGGGCATTCTGAATTATTTGATGGGAATACAAGCCGAATTAATTATAAATAAAGATTTGAGTAATTTTTATCGTGGCAAAATTATTCAACATATTGTTGCTCAGCAGTTGGAGTCGATTCAAGATGCTTTTTTCAAAGTTCCTTGTTTTTGGGTTAGAGAAAAATCAAATAGCAATGCCGAAGTAGATATTGTCTTTTCATTTGATTCTCAGGTTGTGCCTATAGAAATTAAATCGGGGAAAACGGGAAAAATGCGTTCTTTATATCAATTTATTAATGAATCGGATATTCATTATGGTATACGACTTCACGCCAATACGTTTTCTGTAGAAAAAATTAAAACAATTGAAAATAAAGAATTTACATTGATAAATTTGCCATATTATGCCGCTATAAAAATGGAAGATGTTCTTAAATATTGCAAAGAAAACAATTTTTTATAACAATCTCAAACTTCCCTTTACTGCTTCTTTTTCATTTGAATAAATAAGAAAAAAGCCACCTTTGCCTGCGCCACATAGTTTCATATAATAGCGGTTGGTTTCCAGTCCCTTTTGCCAAATTTCCTTAACAGAGGCAGGAATTAATGCCTCAAATAGCTCAAATTGTAGCTGGGAAAGTTCTTTTATTTCGTGTTGAATATCAGTCCCTTCTATCATTTTTTGTATAATGGATTGATTGATGGGTAGCATTTTTTCTTGAATATTTTTTTGAAAAGAATTTTGAGTCATCAATTCTTTAAAAATATGAATTGCTTCGTGTGCTTTGCGCTCTATACCGCTGTCAAAAAGCCAAAACGGCGATAAAACATCTCTTTGAAGCGAGATTTTTTTTGGAATTTGTTGTTGGATAAGAATAGGCTCTTGAATATACGATGTCAATGGATCCAATCCGCTACTTTTTTCATGAAAGAAAGCTTCCATTGAGGCTAATTCCTGTTGAATTTCAACCAAAGATTCCTTTTTTTTCCCAATAAATGTTTCATAAAAACAAGCCACTACTGCGCCCGAACTTCCCAATCCATAACCCATTGGGATTTTGCTTGCAAGCGAATTTGTTTCAAAAAAAGAATCTAAAAAGGATTTATCAATTCTATTTTCAAACAAAGAATGAGATAGTAGATAGTTAGAAAAATCCGATAAAACGTCTTTGAAATCTACTTGAGGCTGAGGGGTAATTTGCATCGAATAAGTCTGGAAAGGAATTGCCAATGCATCGCCTCCAAAAAGAACCAAATATTCTCCAAAAAGAATCACTTTGGATGGGAAATGAGTTCTTTTTTGTTGCATCTATTTAGAATGATTTTGAAATAATTTCCATACCTTGCCCCACTTCGTCTTTTATCAAAAATTGATTTTCGCACAAAGGCTTCAATTCTTGATCAATAAAAAGTTCTATCTCTTTCGCAATAGAATTGGGGTATAATAGATGAATATTAGGCCCTGCATCCAATGTGAAATAAACAGGCAATTTACTTTCCGCTCGGAAAAGTCTTATCTTTTCTATCATAGCCAATGTAGCAGGCTTTAGCAGGATAAAAGACGGCGAACTCATCATCATCAACGCATGAAGGGTGAGGGCTTCTTCTTCTACAATTTCACCAAATCGTTCCAAATCGCCGCTGCGCATAGCATGATATATTTCCAGTGCATTCTGATGGGCTTGTGCATAGCGTCTTTCCGCAAAAAAATGATTATTCATCAGTCCGTGTCCTGCTGTGCTACTCACACTTTTCTCGCCCGATGAAGCAATCAAAATGGTATCTTTAAAATCCAAAAACACTTCATCCATTTCTTCCCAGCAAGGAATTGCGTGCTCGTGACTAGACAAAGGCATCATTTTTTCTTTTCCCCACCATGCTATTTTTGGGAAAACCGAACGGCAAGCGCTTCCACTTCCTATTCTAGCCAGTCGTGATATTTCTTGCAAATCCATATCGGAATGCTGAAATGCTACCAAAGCAGCTGCTACCGCACTCATAGAAGACGCACTAGAAGCTATGCCCGAAGAATGTGGAAAGGTATTGGTGCTTTTTATTTCCCAATCATATTCCGAAACTACAGTATATTCGTCTTTTATTTTATCAAAAAAAGTAGCAATTTTTGGAACAAATTTCTCATGTTTTTTCCCTTCAAAATAGACTTCTATTGAAGCTTTATCGGCTTTTTTTGGCGTGATATCTACTTCCATCTCAGTTTTACAATGATTGAGCGTAAAGCTTATAGAAGGATTGCAAGGATATTGATTCCCATATTTTCCCCAATATTTCACCAAGGCAATATTGGAGGGCGAAGTTATTTTAATTGATTTTTTGTTCATGGAGCAAATTTACATAAAAAAATATTTTACAAAGTTTTTATATCTATTCCAAAAAATAAATTTATCAAACCGTCACATTTTGTCGGTGTAAATTTGTATCTTTGCATCAAAATAAAATATATTGTATGGCAAAAGGAGCAT
>JBIPPG010000358.1:0-2670 GCA_044368545.1 Chitinophagales bacterium
CTATCCCAGATGCTTGGGCTATCAATAAGCGTTTTATTATGCTAGCTATCAATAATTGGGAGAAAGAATACGAGCGTGTATTACTGGGTGGTCTTACTTGCGATAGCGATGATTTCTACAACTCTATCCAAAACACAAACGACATATATCTACCCGCATACGACCCCGAAACGCCTCAGTATATTGGTTTTTTCCATACAGGAGCTTATCAAGAGAGTATTGGGGGATTTGGAGGCATTCAACATTGCTTGACACCTGCACCTAAACACGTAGTGGTTTCCAAAAACGATCAAGGAGAAATCAAATATAAATTATTTGCCAAAGAGCAGGATCATAAAGGGATGTTGGATATTCTTGGCTACTAAAAAGCCATAAAACAGACTGAAGATTATTTAAGGATATTTCTAATTTTATATGGATCAAAATTTAAGAAAAACCAGCCTTACCTACAATTAAACAGATGAAAGTTAATGCGATTATTGATTTTTTCTTTTCAAAAAAAGTCTACCTTTCGGGTTATATAATCCTAGCGTTTATTACATCCTACCTTACGGCTATATGCCCTACCTATACCGATTTTGATGTTTTTTTGCACGCCGCATCAAAAATCCCCGAAAAAAACAACATCTATTTACCTCCTTTTATAGATTGGATGCAATATTATTATAGCATTTTTTTCGCATCGATACTCATTCCTTTTTCAAAATTTCCTATAATAAGCAAAACACTTTGGGGACTTTTCAATTACCTTTTAGGTTGGGATTTGTTCAAAAAATGGATAAAAAACTTCAATTTTAATTCCGAAAAACAACAAAAAATCTTCATTTTTTTATCCTTAGTATTATCCTTTCAATTTTTTGCCATCAATATTTCACGCAATCAAATGACGATTTTTATCCTTTGGATAGTATTTTATACGTTGGAAAAAATAGAACAAAAAGCATATCTTTTGCCTAGTATATTACTCGCTTTTATTATCAATATAAAGATTATTCCTATTATATTTTTATGTTTTTGGATCTATAAAGGCAAATTTCGTTTTGCTTTATACACCATTTGTTTTACATTATTTTTCTATTTAGCACCTCTTTTATGGCTAGAAAAAAGTTATTTCTTTAAGCTTTTCTATTCGTGGATAGACGTCATTAATCCAAAAAATGCCGAACACGTCATCGAAAGTCATAATTTTCAACTTGTATCACTTTCTTCTTGCCTACCTGTTTATTTTTATGACAGTCCCAATGGTTTTGGAAAGGAATATAATTTTTTGACATTAACACCACAACAAATGATGTTAACGATTCATTTTTCAAGACTTTTTCTCATCCTATTAAGTTTGGCATATCTTGGACTGAAACCTTTTCAAAACCAAAATAGTCGAATAAAAACCTATTGGCAAATCAGTTATTTTTGTCTTCTCATACCGCTTATTTTCCCCCATCAACCTAGATACGCACTTTTTGCAGCGTTACCAATGACGTATTATTTACTTTGGTATTTTATCACCCAATCAAAATCAACATTACAATACCAAATATCGCTTTTCATTTTTGCGACTATTATGATATTTTATTCCCCATTAAATGGATTGGATATCCTTGGAAGAGACCTTTTTTACCTTTCCCAGTCCTTAAAATTCCTCACTTTGGGCACATTGCTTTTAATTCCGCTAAGCTGGCTGGCTAGACCGAGGGATTCAGAAAATTAATAAAAAAGTTACTTCCTACTTTCTATTCTTATCGACCCATCCAAATACATCTTGGATAATACTTCCTATCCTAGCCGTTGGATTTTGTCTGATTTTAAGCTCTTCTTGTGCTACCATCATAAAGATGCCATCAATCGCTTTTTGAGTTACAAATTGCGTCAAATCGGGGTTCACTTTTTGTACAAACGGTACATTGTTATAGGCACCCATTACATCGCCCCAATATTTGGTAGCGTTGGCTTTATCCAAATTGGACTTGATAATCGGTTGAAACTTTTGCATCAAAGCCTGTCCCGAAGAATTTTTCAAATATTCCGTAGCTGAATTTTGTCCACCCGTCAAGATACCTATAGCATCCTGAATACTCATACTTGTAATAGCGGCTGCAAAAATAGGTTTTGCTTCTACCACAGCACTTTCGGCGGCTCTATTTACCGATACTATTACATCGTCGCACACTTTGTTCATACCAATTGAGCGCAAAGTACTTTCTACTTTTTTCGCTTCGGGAGGAAATAGAATTTTCACCGCAGCATTCGCCAAAAAGCCATCTACAGCGCCTAAATTATTGCTAGCCAAATCGGTACCGGCTTTCAATGCTGCTTTCAAACCTTCGCTGGCTTTAGATTCAGTCATACTGCCACCTCCACTTGTAGCAGAGCCCAATACCGAACCTACACTTGAAATGACACCACCTAAATTGAACCCACCTGAATTATTTGAATTAGTGGTAGTGGTAGCTGCTGGTGCGGATTCTGTTACAGGTACTGCCTCTATAGTTGCAGTATTTGTAGTAGAAATACTCGTCATTTTAGTTGATTTGGTGGTTTTGGTCGTTTTCTTCTTTGTTTTTTGAGCTTGTACATTTATTACAAGAAACAACGCTAACGCTAAAAATGCTGTTTTTTTCATTTATTTAATTTTTAAAATATAAGAAAAGAGTAAAGTTTTTATTTATAAAA
>JBIPPG010000076.1:0-9479 GCA_044368545.1 Chitinophagales bacterium
TCTATGAGCACTTTTCTTAATCCAGATTTTTTGTCAAAAGAAGTTGCTTTTACTGCATTTGCATCTGCTGCGGCATCCTCTGCTTTACCAAAATAGTATAATACTACATTTTTTGGAGCTAGTAAAAGCGTCAAAGCATGTTTTTTACTTAATTCTGGTGCATCTTCTTTTGGCGCATCTTCTTTTGGTAAGGCAATCTGCATTGCTTTTGGCTTTGCAAGCGTAGTCGTAAACATAAAGAATGTGATAAGAAGGAATGCCAAGTCCACCATTGCCGTCAAATCGACCTTCGTGGACTGTTTCTTCGCTTTGCCCTTACCACCTTCCTGGGGGTTTTCTTGAATTTCAGCCATTCTTATTTCTTTTTAATGGTTAAATAATTATTTTTCTTCACTTATCGATTAATTTGCACTTCCTTGCGTAGTCAATAAACTGAATCTATCTACACCTTGATCTTGTAATGTTTTCATTACTTTTTTGATTGACGCATAAGGTGCTTTTTGATCGGCTTTGATTACAACTTTTGCACTTTGATTTGCTCTTCTAGCATTGATAATCCAATCTTTCAATTGATTAGCATCTGTATTGGAGCTATCCAAAGGAATACCCAATGTCGTTTTTTCAATTTCTTTCTTTTTAGTGGCATCTGCAGCTAAATAATCTGGAAGGTTGGCTACAGGAACACCTATTGGCCCACCATTTACGAAATTTTTAGTTTGTTCTGCATTTACATTAAATTTGAATTGATCTTTCATATTGTCTAGCCAATATTGACGAGAATTATCTTTATTGTCAAGATTTACAAAGGTTCTTCCTTTATCATCTACAAGCAAAGTAATTACATCAACATCTGGAACAGGCAAATCCACAATTGAAGAAGGTGTAGATACTTCTACCGGCTCCATAGGTTTTGCTTTTGCTGTCAATACGAAAAAGGTAAGCAAAAGAAATGCCACGTCGCACATGGCCGTCATATCCAAAGATACCGAACCTTTTTTTACTTTAATTTTTGGCATATTGCTCTATTTTTCTAATTAATAATAACTTTTCAAAATGTTTTTTCTAATGAATGTTTTTAAGCATTTTTAGATGCAAATGATTGAGAAATCAAAAATTGAGCCTCATCCATTTTGTAAGTCATTCCATCGATTTTGCTAGAAAAATAGTTGTAGAAAATGATAGAGAAAAGAGAAGTGGATATACCTAACGCTGTATTGATCAAGGCCTCAGAGATACCATTAGCCAAAGCTGCTTGATCCGGTGCACCTGCTGTAGCCAAAGCTGCAAATGAACGAATCATACCCAATACCGTTCCTACTAGTCCTAACAATGTAGCTACAGAAGCTAAGGTAGAAAGGATACTCATATTTTGTTGCAACATTGGAACTTCAAGAGCTGTAGTTTCTTCCATTTCTTTTTGAATAGCAAGGATTTTTTGCTCGCCTTTCAATTCATTATTTTTTGACATAGCTTCAAAAGCATCAATACCAGAAAGCGTTACATTAGCAACAGTACCTTTTTGTCTGTCGCACAAATCTCTAGCTTCTTGTGTATTTCCATTATCCAATGCATGAGAAACTGCTTTTAAGAATCCATCTACATCTTTTCCTCCTGATGCTTTGTTTAATGATAAAAATCTTTCAATAGAGAAAACTGCCATTGAGATAAAGAATGTAAATAGAATAGGTACTATAAATCCACCTGCGTAAACCATACCTAAATAATTTCCTGGAAGTGGATGACCATGCTCGTCAAAATTGCTTTTCGCTCCAAATACAAATAAATAGATACAAACTGCAACTGCAAAGATAATAGTAAATACCATCCAGTTAGGAATAGGAAATCCTCCTTGTTTTTTTTGTGTACTCATGTTGTTGAATTTTTTAATTTTTTTGATTAATGATTTAAAGTTAAATTTTTAATTGTTGATGGCAAAAATAGAAAAGTTTTATAATCTGAACATTTTTTTTTCTATTATTATTTTAAATATTAACGATTATGTAACAAAAATAGTATTATATCAAGATTTTATCCACAAAAAATTAGTAAAATAGAGCCTTAGATAATATTTGAGATACTGTTTCTGGGAAAATTGCAAATGCAAATGTTAAAACTAAAATAAAAATTACACTAAAATAAAGCCCGCTTTTTGTTTCTATCGTTTCAAATGATTCGGCTTCTTTCATAAACATACTATTAATTACTTTTAAATAATACGCAATACTCAATGCCGATGCCAATAAAGCAAAAACAAATAAAAGCATATTGAATGAAAAAGTACTAACTAATATAGAATATTTACCTATAAAACCAACGGTTAGTGGAATTCCAGCCATAGACATTAAAAAAATAGTCATAGCAAAAGCTAAAATAGGCTCTTTTTTTGCCAATCCATCAAACATTTCAAATCCTGTAGCTTCTGTTTTTTCTGATAAATATGCAATTATAGAGAAAATACCGGTAGAAACCAATACATATCCAATTACATAATAAAAAGTTACAAATGGACTCTGTGTATATACGGAAGCAATAATTGATAATAAAATAAACCCTGAGTGCGAAATGCTTGAAAAAGCAAACATTCTTTTTACATTTTTTTGAACTAGAGAGGCAAAATTTGCAAACGTAAAGGAAAGCAAAATAGATATGGTAAGATATTTTTGCCAACTATCAAATTGGAAAATGAAAAAGCCTTTTAATAAATAAATTAAAGTATTGGCTGCTGCCATTTTAACAATTGCTCCCATAAAAGCGGTAACTAAAACGGGGCTTCCTGAATATACATCGGGCGTCCAAAAATGAAAAGGTACAACCGCAATTTTGAATAAAATAGAAACTAATAACAACACAATTCCCACTTGAAAGAAAAAAGGAATTTGAAGCATATTGAATTGTTGTAATTCAGAAATTCTAAGAAGCTCCAATGACCCCATTGCACCATAGATCAATGCAATTCCAAAAAGCATAATGCCTGTACTGAAAGCGCCTAAAATAAAATATTTTAAACCCGCTTCGAGTGAAAAACCATTTTCTTTATTGCTAGCGGCTAATACATATAATGGAATGGAAAGAATTTCTAAACCCAAAAACATAGTAAGTAAATGAGTAAATGAAAACAATATGATGGCTCCACACAAACTGAATAAAATCAATGGATAAAAATCATTCCAAGCATATTGTTCTTTTTTATACCCCGAAATAATAAATATCAAAAGTGTAATAATGATAGCTATATTGGACAAAAATAGCGAAGAAGTATTGAATTCAAAAAAGAATGAAAATTCGAAAACATTTTTATTCAATCCCATAAAATTCACACATAATGCACTTGCCAATCCAAGTATCGAAATATATTTGACAATATTTTTGTTTTTTGAAAAACCTAAAAACATTGCTAAAATGGCTGTAATAAAAACAACAATTAGTGTTTGCATAAATTATTTTTTTAATGGGCAAATATAAGAGTTTCAATTTTATTTTGTATTATATCTTATCAAAAACCATTAAATTGTTAATATTTTTTTTAAAAAATTTCTTTTTTGAAAAAAATTTAATTGAATTTATAATTTATTACTACCTTTGTGATATTGTTTTAATCATTTGAAATATATAGCAAACAATAGCATGAAACCACACATAGTAATTTTTAGCTTAATAACACTTTTGACTTTTTTGTCATGTAGCGATACCGAAAAAGCGCCTACTCCAGAGTCTCGAAATATTGTTTTTGATTTAGCATTGGCAGAAGAATATGCAGAAGATGTTACAGTCATTATGGATGAAGCCGCTATGTATGGAAAATTAGTGACAAAAGACAATTATTTCCCTACAGATAGTCCTATAATTGTAAAAAAATATTATGATTCTATTCAAAAATTGGACACATTAATTGTAGTTGATTTTGGGATAAAAGGTGTAATGTCCAAAGATGAAAAAACTAGAAGTGGAAGAATAAAAATAAGTATGCCAAGAGGCTATAATTTTGCAGGAACGATTCAAACGATAAGTTTTGAAAATTTAACGATAAATGGAACTCTTGTAAGTGGTAAAAAAACAATTAAGTACAATGGAGTTAACGTTTCGGGCAATAAAGAATGGATTGTTGTGAACGATATAAATTATGCCAAAAAAGATGGAACTATCATTAATTTAAAAGGCGAACAGCGAAGATCTTGGACTAATATTTCTAATCAAGTATGGACACAACGTACCTATAAGTTTGAAGGTGTATATGAACAGTTTATTCGAAATAATATTACCTATAATTTTGATGTAAAAACAGCACTACAAGTAAATATTGGATGTAGACATTTTCAAAGCGGCGTTTTATCTTTCAAAAAAGATAACAAAACCTATTTGATTAATTATGGCAAAACGTTGATTTCTGGATGTGATAATTTTGCTGAAATCCAATTTGAAGGAACTACCGAAACTATTAATTTGGTTCTATAACCAATTTTTTCGTATAAAAAATAAAGAGATAAATACCACAACCAATAAGGCAGAAAAGCTAAGGATTAAAAATCCAAAAGGGTTATTTGCTAGAGGTAGCGGTACATTCATTCCCCACAATCCCGATATAATACTTGGTACTATCAATACCATCGTAATACCTGTCAATCGTTTCATAACCATATTGACGTTGTTGGAAATAATAGAAGAAATGGTTTGCATACTGCTGTCCAAAATTCGAGAATATACTTCCGTCATTTCAATAGCTTGATGATTTTCAACAATAATTTCTTCAAAAAAATCATCGTTGTCTTCATTTTGACGTGTATTGAGGAAATTGGTACGCTTCATTTTTACTAGCATAAGATTATTGGCTCGTAAACTCGTTTCAAAAAAGATTAGACTTTTTTGAAGATGAAGTATTTTTACAAAATCGCTATTGCTAGCTGCTTTGTCTATCGTTTTTTCAAAATCATTGAATTTTAAATTAATTTGCTTCAAATAATAAAGAAAAAAGTTGATGTTTTGATCGAATAAATTTAATACAAATGAGGTGATATCAGGATTTGATAATTTTCTATTTTGATTGACAATACTATCAATTACAGGGTTTTTGTATAAAGATGTTGTGATAATAACATCTCCTTTGATGACAATAGAAATAGGAATGGTAACAAATGACGCTCTAGTGGAATGTACAATTTGTTCGTTTCTTATAGGTGTATTTATCAAAATAAATTTGACATCGTCGTCTTCTTCGTATCTACTTTGTTCATCTATATCTAATGCATCGGTAAAGTATTCTATGTAAATACCTAGTTTGTCAGAAATGCCTTTAATCGCCTCATAATCAAATGGTGGATAAATATTAATCCAACAGTTTGAAAGCGTTTCGGGAACCTCGCACAATTGATTGTCTATATTTTTGTAATATGATACCAAAACAATTATTTTTTTTGTTAATTAATATTTATTTCTCCCTCAAACACAAATGTGGCTGCTCCTTTTAATGTAACATTAGAAAATAATCCATTTTCAAATGTATATCCAATTAGAAAAGATCCACCTTTTGTTTTAATTTTTATAGATTCATTTGTAAGTTGATTTTTTGTTGCATATACAAGTGCCGACGCAGTGACACCCGTTCCACAACTATAGGTTTCGTCTTCTACGCCTCTTTCATACGTTCTTACAAAAAGTTCATTTACTCCAATTTCTTCAATCCAATTGACATTGATTCCTTCAGGGAAATCGTCTGAATATCGAATAGCTCTGGCTTTTTCAATTAACGTATCCTCTTTAATTTTTCCAAAAATTAAATAATGTGGACTCCCCGTATTCATTACAAAGTCACCTTTTTTATTTTGACTAATTTTTGAAATAGCATTCATTTCTATTTCCACATCATTATCTTCAATTGTACATTTATTAGTAATATCATTCGATGTGAATTGAGCATTTTTTTCAATCAATTGATGTTTATATGCAAAAGCCACGGCACATCTACTTCCATTACCACATAATGAACTTAAATTTCCATCAGAATTGTAGTACTTCATTAGAAAGTGATTATTATTACTTTCTACTATTTCAATAAAACCGTCAGCACCTATTCCAAACCGTCTATCGCACAATGTATTTATTTGATTTTTAGACAATTGTGTATTATTGGTTCTATTATCGATAATAATAAAATCATTTCCACAACCTTGATATTTTTCAAATTTCATTCGTGTCATATTGACGTTTTTGCAAAAATAATCTATTTTTTTTAACCTTATGATTAAATAATTGTGGAAAAATTGTTTGAAAATATTTGTGGATTAAAAATAAAGTCTTATTTTTGTTGCTGTTACATTTTTTTAACATTTTAATTTTAGCTTATGAAAATAAGTAATTATATACTTTTTGTTTTTTTATTTCCATTGATTTTATCCGCTCAGTTTGATAGTAGAAAGTTTACATATAACGAAGGAAATGATAAAAATTATATTAATTATGAACAGTTAGAAGAGCTTACAACTAAAATGCTTGAAAGCAATCCAAGTTATTATAACGAGGATGATGTTCAAAAATTTATAAATATTGATCCCGCTACATTACCAAAATATACCGATGAAGAATTACACAATAGGATTTTAGCCATTCCTACTACTATTCCTTTAAAATTTACGCCTCAAGTAGGAGAGATGATTAGATATTTTACGACCAAAAGGCGTGAATATGTAACAAGAATGCTTACTATGTCAAAAGTTTATTTCCCAATTTATGAAGAAATATTTGATGAAGCAGATATTCCATTAGAGCTTAAATGTTTATCTATAGTTGAAAGTGCATTGAATCCATTAGCAAAATCTAGGGTAGGAGCTACAGGATTATGGCAGTTTATGCACGGAACCGCTCGTCATGAAGGTATGGAAATTAATACGCTGTACGATGCCCGAAGCGATGTATATGTATCTACCGAACACGCTGCTAAATTTCTAAAAAAATTACACAATTTATATGGAGATTGGTTTTTGGCTTTGGCATCTTACAATGCGGGGCCTGGAAATGTGAATAAAGCAATTAAATACTCTGGTGGCTATGATTTTTGGACGATAAAGCATAAACTGCCAAGAGAAACTCAAAATTATGTGCCCTCTTTTATAGCAATGGTATATATAATGCATTATCACAAAGATTATTTTTTATATCCCGGAAAACCAAAAATTGATTTTAAAAATACAGTAGTAGAAATTGTCAAAGAAAAACAATCTACTAAGTATATCGCAGAATTGGTAGGAACATCGGAAGATATTATTAAACAATATAATCCGTGTCTTAAAAAAGGTATTATTCCAAAAGTGGAAAATGGCTATCACCTTATCTTACCAAAACAATATGCCTATACTTTAAATGAAAAAAAGGATTTATTAGCTATTGATCCTTATATTTATAACCCTGCATTTGTTCCAGCTCAACCCAATGTGATTGAAAATACAGATTCAATTCTTCAAGAATCAGCTAGACAATCCGAATTGGCTAGAAATGAGGAGATAATGAAAGTTCGTGAAATGACGAAAGAAGTAGTAAAAGAGATAGAAGCTAATGTATCTAATGATACTAATAATTCTATTCCTATAGAGTCTCCCGAAGTACAGACAACTGAAGCAAACCAAATTGTAACTTTTGAATCTTTTGAGAGCAAACAAACAGATTCTTCTATCCCCTCAAATGATAATATTACCATAAAAGAAGAAACAATTTTGTCAAACAATGTAGATAATTATTCAACAAAAATTGATGAAGTTTCTACAAACTATAATATTACAGATTCATTGCCAATAGTAAAAAATACAAATAATGTATTGGCTTCTAACGATCAAGAAATAGTAGCTACCGATACCGTAAATGTTAGCAAAGCTTATTTAATGGCTATAAAAAAGGAAGAAGAACAAAAACAATTGAAGAAATACAAAATCGTAAAAGTTGAAGAAGTTCATAATAAACTAAAGACGCATAAAGTATCTAAAGGTGAATCTTTGATAGAAATAGCAAAAATGTATGGTGTTTCGATAAATAAAATATTGGAATGGAATCCACGAGTAGACAAAAAAAATCTTCAGCTTGGTGCTAATTTGAAAATTAATATTCAAGAAAAAATAGTAAAACCACAATATGAAACTGTTGCTTCCCAAAATAATGATGAAAATCGTATAGTTCATAAAGTTAAAAAAGGAGAAAATTTGTATCAATTATCAAAGTTATATAATGTTTCTCTTGAGGAATTAAAAGAATGGAATAATTTAGGTGAAGAAAATATACAGATAGGTAAAGAAATAATTATTAATAATGGTGCTGCAAAAACAAAAACATTGTTAGGTGATTATTTTTATCATGTTTCTAAAAGTGGCGATACCTTACAATCTGCAAGTAATATGTATAAAGTGCCTGTAGAAACCTTAAAAAAACTAAATAATAAGGCCGAAGATGAGCCTCTTCAAGCGGGTGAAAAAATCAAAATTCCTTCTTTGTAAGCGAATTCTTTAATGATAGAATACTCTTCTAAATTTACTTTTAAAAAAGTTGAACTTTATCAGCAAAACTCTGTCTTTAAAATAGGAACAGATGCCGTTTTGCTTGCTTCATGGCTATATAAAAACAATTATAATTCAATTCTTGAAATTGGGTCGGGTACGGGAGTTATTTCATTGCTATTGTCCCAAAACAATGAAAATTCAAAGTTCATTGCTATTGATTCTTCCATTGACGCAGTAGCTCTTACAGAGCATAATTTTAAGTTAAACACGTTAACGAATTTTAATGTGATACACAATTCCTTTGAAGCGTTTTTTGAGAAAAATATTGATTCATTTGATTTAATTGTATCGAATCCACCTTTTTTTATAAATGATTTGAAAGCGGAAAGTGTTGTTAATGTTCAAGCAAAACATGCGGTTTCATTTGATTTTGATTTATTTTTTGAAAAAAGTGCTAGCTCTTTAACTCAGGATGGAGAATTAGCTATGATTTTTCCTTTTCAATCAAAAGAATATTTAACCAAATATGCTGAGAAAAATGGATTGTATATAAAATCTATGTGTGATATCTATCCAAAAGAAAATAAAGAGGCAAATCGTTTTATAGTAATTTTTTCTAAAGATAAAAAAGTCTCTAAAATAACAAAACTAATAATATATAATGAAGATAAATCTTATACAACAGATTATAAGCAACTTACCAAAGAATTTTATTTAAAATTCTAATACCCCGTTTTTTTGGATTTCTTGTTTTTTTGTAGGGATTTAATAAATTCACTCCATGCTAATGGATTGAAGATGTTTTGAGTTGGCAATACTCCCTGGCTTTGAATATTATTTCTATTTCTATCATTCAAAGTTATAGCTTGAAGTGCTTGTCCATCATAGCTAGTAGATTTTTGCAATTCTTTCCAGCGTTCAAATTGAAGATTTTGATAGGCACGAACTATATCATCCTCATCTAATTTTAACTCAACAAATGCTTTTTTCAAATCATCTACATTT